>JBLIJY010000067.1:0-9280 GCA_047636095.1 Hydrogenophaga sp.
TCGTCGAGTCGCTGACCCGGGCCATTGTGGAACACCGGCTGCATCCTGGCACCAAGTTGGCGGAACAGAAGCTGGCTGACCACTTCGGCGTCTCGCGCACCTTGGTGCGCCAGGCGCTGTTTCAGCTGTCTCAGAAGCAGCTGATCAAGCTGGAGCCGGCGCGCGGCGCCTTTGTGGCGGCGCCCTCGGTGGAGGAAGCCAAACAGGTGTTTGCGGTGCGCCGCATGCTGGAGGCTGAGATGGCGCGCGCCTTTGCCCGCACCGCCACGTCGGCCAAGATCAAGGCGCTGCGCGAGCATGTGGCGCAGGAAAAACTGGCGGTGCAGCAGCAAGACGTGCCCAGCCGCACCGAGCTGCTGGGCGACTTTCACGTGCGCATGGCCGAGCTCATGGACAACCAGGTGCTGGCCGATCTGCTGCGCGAATTGATTTCACGTTGCGCGCTGATCACCCTCATGTACCAGAGCGCCCACGCCGCCGAACACTCGAATGAAGAACACGCGCAGATCGTGAAGGCCCTGGCTGCCAAAGACGAAGAACTGGCGGTTCGCCTGATGAAAGAACACCTGGCGCATGTGGAAGAAAACCTGACCTTCGAGCGCAAGCAGCCAGCGAGCGAACTTTCGCTCGCCTTGGGTTGACCCCGCTGCGCCGCTTCCACGGCATCCTGAAACAACACACTTCACGCCAACGCCCATGCCCACCTCGCTCTACGACGCCACCGCTCCCTACCCCCGCGACCTGATCGGCTACGGCCGCGATGTGCCACACGCACGCTGGCCGGGCGGGGCGCGGGTGGCCGTGCAGTTTGTGCTGAACTACGAGGAAGGTGGCGAGAACAGCGTGTTGCATGGCGATGAGGGCTCAGAACAATTCCTCTCCGAGATGTTCAGCCCGCCCGCTTTCCCCGAGCGGCACATCAGCATGGAAGGCATTTACGAATACGGCTCGCGCGCCGGCGTGTGGCGGGTGCTGCGCGAGTTCGAGCGGCGCGGTCTGCCACTCACCGTGTTTGGCGTGGCCACCGCCTTGCAGCGCTCACCCGAGGTCACCGCAGCGTTCAAAGCGCTTGGCCATGAGATCGCTTGCCACGGCCTCAAATGGATCAGCTACCAAAACATGCCCGAAGACACCGAACGCGCCCACATGCATGAGGCCATGGCCATCATCGAGCAGCTCACCGGCGAGCGCCCGCTGGGCTGGTACACCGGGCGCGACAGCCCCAACACGCGCCGCCTGGTGGCCGACTTCGGCGGCTTCGCGTACGACAGCGACTATTACGGCGACGACCTGCCGTTCTGGATGAAGGTCCGCAAGACCGACGGCAGCGACGCGAACCAGCTCGTCGTGCCCTACACGCTGGACTGCAACGACATGCGCTTTGCCCTGCCCCAGGGCTACTCGCATGCCGACCCGTTTTTTCAGTACATGAAAGACACGTTTGATGTGCTGTATGCCGAGGGCGACCCAGCTGGCCTGGACCGCCCCAAGATGATGAGCATCGGCATGCACTGCCGCTTGCTCGGCCGACCAGGCCGCATCACCGCGCTGCAGCGTTTTCTGGACCACATCCAGCAACACGACCAGGTCTGGGTGGCCCGCCGCCTGGACATCGCGCGCCACTGGACAAGCACCCACCCAATAGCCATCTAAAACAGCCACCGGAAACGGCCGCCTGAACCGCAGAAAAAGCCCATGCCCATCACACTGGACCAACTCAACACCGCGCCCTTGCCCGAGGCGGCGCACCTGCTCGACGGCTTGTATGAGCACTCGCCCTGGATCGCCGAAAAAGCCTTGGCCCACCGGCCATTTGCCTCGCTCGCCGCGCTCAAACACGCGATGGTCTCGGTGTTGAACGCGGCCGACGTGGCGCCGCAAATCACCCTCATTCGTGCCCACCCGGAGCTCGCCGGCAAAGCCATGGTCAGCAACACTCTCACCACCGAGTCGACCAACGAGCAAAGCAAGGCGGGGCTCACGAACTGCACACCGGCGGAGTTCGCGCAAATTCAGCGGCTCAACGCCGACTACAACGCCAAGTTCGGCTTCCCCTTCATCCTCGCGGTGCGCGGTCCGCGCGGCACCGGCTTGAGCAAGGCCGAGATCATCGCCACCTTCGAACGCCGCCTGCACAACCCGGTCGATGTCGAGCGCGCAGAGTGCCTGCGCCACATCCACCGCATTGCCGAGATTCGCCTGAACGACAAGTTCGGCTTCGAGCCGACGCTGGGCAACAGGGTCTGGGACTGGCAGGAGGCTCTGGCCCAGCACACCGATCCGGGATATGCCGAGCTGGGCCAGCTCACCGTGACCTACCTCACCGACGCCCACCGCGCCTGCGCGGCTGAGCTGCAACAGCGCATGCGGGACTGCGGTTTTGACGAGGTGCACATCGACGCGGTGGGCAACGTGGTCGGGCGCTACCTGGGCGCGACACCCGACGCGCCCGCTCTGCTCACGGGCAGCCATTTCGACACCGTGCGCAATGGTGGCAGGTACGACGGCCGGCTCGGCATCTTCGTGCCCATGGCCTGCGTGCAGCAACTGCATCAAACGCGGCAACGCCTGCCGTTGGCGATCGAAGTCGTGGGCTTCGCCGAAGAAGAAGGTCAACGCTACAAGGCCACTTTCCTCGGCTCGGGCGCGCTCACCGGCCACTTCAACCCGGCCTGGCTAGAGCAGAAAGACGCCGACGGCATCACGATGCGCGAGGCGATGCACCACGCCGGTCTGCCCGGCACGCTGGAGGCGATTGGCGCGCTCAAGCGCGACCCGGCGAAATACCTGGGTTTTGTCGAGGTACACATCGAGCAAGGCCCGGTGCTCAACGAGCTGGACATTCCCCTGGGCGTGGTCACCTCCATCAACGCCAGTGTGCGCTACCAGGGCGTGGTCACCGGCATGGCCTGCCACGCCGGTACCACGCCCATGAACCGCCGCCGAGACGCCGCCTGTGCCGTGGCCGAGCTCGCGCTGTACGCGGAAAAGCGTGCGCTGCAAGACGGCGACTCGGTGGCCACCATCGGCATGCTGCAGGTGCCCAACGGCTCGATCAACGTGGTGCCCGGGCGCTGCAACTTCTCGCTCGACCTGCGCGCGCCGAACAACGCGCAACGCGACGCGCTGACACAAGATGTGCTGGCTGAGCTGGCCGCGATCTGCGCGCGCCGGGGCGTGCAGCACAGTCTGGAAGAAACCATACGCGCCGCTGCTGCACCGAGCGCACCGGCTTGGCAGGCGCGCTGGGAAGCAGCGGTGAACGCGCTCGGCGTGCCGATGCACCGCCTGCCCAGCGGCGCCGGCCACGACGCGATGAAGCTGCATGAAATCATGCCGCAGGCGATGTTGTTCGTGCGCGGCCTCAACAGCGGCATCAGCCACAACCCGCTGGAGTCGAGCACCAACGACGACATCGATCTGTGTGTGCGGGCGTTCTCGCACCTGCTGCTTCAGCTGGCTTCAGCTGGCTTCAGCCGATTGAAACGACATCCCACACAACCCACCGCGAGACCTCTTTTCACTACTCAGGCCGAGACTGTCCAACGCTCGGACTGAACACCCATTCACCGCTCAGGCTGCGCGGGTTGCAGCCCTCATCCATACAACCGCATGACCACACCCCAAGACCAGATCGATACCTGGATCGACGCCCACTTCGACGAAGAAGTGCGCTTCCTGCAAGCCCTCGTGCGCGTGCCCACCGACACGCCGCCTGGCAACAACGCACCGCACGCCGAGCGCACCGCTGAGTTGCTCGCAGCCATGGGCCTGGACGCAGAGAAACACCCCGTGCCCGAAGCGGAGGTGAAAGCGGTCGGGATGGCATCGGTGACCAACCTGATCCTGCGCCGGCGCTACGGCATTGGGGGCCAGACGATTGCGCTGAACGCCCACGGCGACGTGGTGCCACCCGGCGAAGGCTGGACGCACGACCCCTACGGCGGCGAGATCGTGGACGGCAAGATGTACGGCCGCGCCACCGCGGTCAGCAAGGGCGACATCGCCAGCTTCACCTTCGCCATCCGCGCGCTCGAATCGCTGGGTGCCCAGCTGGCGGGCGGCGTGGAACTGCACGTGACCTACGACGAAGAGTTTGGCGGCGCGGTCGGCCCCGACTGGCTGCTCCACCACGGTCTGACCAAGCCCGACCTGATGATTGCCGCCGGCTTCAGCTACCAAGTGATCGTGGCGCACAACGGCTGCCTGCAATTGCAGGCCACGGTCCATGGCGATATGGCGCACGCCGCCATTCCCGACAGCGGCACCGACGCACTGCAAGGCGCCACCCACATCCTGAACGCGCTCTATGCCCTCAACACCGAGTACCTGAACGTCGTCTCGGCGGTTGAAGGCATCACCCACCCCTATCTCAACGTGGGCCAGATTGCGGGCGGCACCAACACCAATGTGATCCCCGGCAAGGTGGTGCTCAACATCGACCGCCGCATGATCCCCGAGGAAGACCCAGCGGAAGTCGAAGCGTCGATCCGGCAAACGATTGAAGACGCCGTCGCCAGCTTCAACCCACCACGCGGGGGCAAGCACATCACGGTGGATGTGCGGCGCCTGCTGCTGTCGCGCGCGATGAAACCGCTGCCGGGCAACCAGGCGCTGGTGCAGGCAATCCAGAAAAACGCGCTGGCCGTGATGGGCGAAGCCATCCCCGCGCTGGGCACACCGCTGTACACCGACGTGCGCCTGTACGTGGAGCGCGGCATCCCCGGCGTGATCTACGGCGCCGGCCCGCGCACCGTGCTCGAATCGCACGCCAAGCGCGCCGACGAGCGCCTGGAGCTGAAAGACCTGCGCGCTGCCACGAAAGTGGTTGCACGTACCCTGTTCGATCTGCTGCAGCCCATCTGAGGGTCACCGCAAAGGCAGCAGGCGTCTGTGCGGGCTCTTTTTATGGTGGACACTGGTGGCTGATTCAAAACAAGTTAGGAGACAACCATGACACCCGCCGAACAAGCCCTGCGCGACGCCGCCCTGGACTACCACCGCAGCCCCACACGCGGAAAAATTTCCCTCTCGCCCACCAAGCCCTTGAGCAACCAGCGCGATCTCTCGCTGGCCTACTCGCCCGGCGTGGCCTACCCGTGTCTGGCGATCGAAGCCGACCCATCGCTGGCTTTCGAATACACCTCGCGCGGCAACCTCGTGGGCGTGATCACCAACGGCACGGCCGTGCTCGGCCTGGGCGACATCGGCCCGCTGGCCTCTAAACCGGTGATGGAGGGCAAGGCCTGTTTGTTCAAGAAGTTTGCAGGCATCGATGTGTTTGATATCGAACTGGCCGAGCGCGACCCCGACAAACTGGTCGAGATCATCGCCGCGCTCGAACCCACCCTGGGCGGCATCAACCTGGAAGACATCAAGGCGCCCGAGTGCTTCTACATCGAGAAGAAGCTGCGCGAGCGCATGAACATCCCCGTGTTCCACGACGACCAGCACGGCACCGCCATCATCTCCAGCGCCGCGCTGCTCAACGGCCTGGAGCTGGTGGGCAAAGACATTGGCGCGGTGAAGGTGGCGGTGTCTGGTGCCGGCGCTGCCGCCATTGCCTGCCTGGACGTGATGGTTGGCCTGGGTGTGAGGGCCGAGAACATTTTGGTGTGCGACTCCAAGGGCGTGATCCAGAGCGAGCGCGAAGACGCCAAGGCCGGCAAGCTCGACGCCTCCAAGCAACGCTACTGCAGCGTCACCAGCAACCGCACCCTGGCCGACGCGGTCAAAGGCGCCGATGTGTTCCTCGGCTGTTCAGCCCCCGGCGTGATGACGGTGGAGATGGTGAAAACCATGGCCGACAAGCCCATCATCCTGGCGCTGGCCAATCCCGAACCCGAGATCCGGCCCGAGCTGGCCAAGGCCGCGCGACCCGACTGCATCATTGCCACCGGGCGCAGCGACTACCCCAACCAGGTCAACAACGTCCTGTGTTTCCCCTACATCTTTCGCGGCGCGCTCGACTGCGGCGCAACCCGCATCACCGAAGAGATGAAGCTGGCCTGCGTGCGCCAGATCGCCGATCTCGTCAAAAGCGAAACCAGCGAAGAGGTGGCCAACGCCTATGCCGGCCAGGAGCTGGTGTTCGGTCCAGACTATTTGATCCCCAAGCCGTTCGATTCGCGCCTCATTCTCAAGATCGCGCCCGCCGTGGCGCAGGCCGCCGCCGACTCGGGCGTGGCCACGCGACCGATCGAAGACATGGCGGCCTACAAAGAAAGCCTGGGCCGCTTCGTCTACCAGACTGGCATCCTGATGCGGCCGATTTTCAGCGCCGCCAAGGCGATCCCGAAAGACAAGAAACGCGTGGCCTATGCCGACGGCGAAGACGAGCGCGCGCTGCGCGCCGCGCAAATGGCGATCGACGACGAGCTGGCCACACCGATCCTGATCGGTCGTCCCGCCGTGATCGCCGCGCGCATCGAAAAGGCCGGCCTGCGCATGCGCCTGGGCGCCGATGTGGAGAACTGCAACCCCGAAGACGACCCGCGGTTTCGCCAGTACTGGGAGCGTTACCACCAGCTCATGGGCCGCAACGGCGCCACGCCCGACGTGGCCAAGGCCGCGGTGCGCCGCTCCAACACCATCATCGGCTCGCTCATGGTCTCGCTGGGCGACGCCGACGCGCTGATCTGCGGCCTGGCCGGCCATTACATGACGCACCTGGAGCGCATCGACAGCATCCTGGGCAAGCGCGCCGGTGTAAGCAACTACGCCGCAGTCAACGCGCTGATGACGGACAAGGGCCCGCTGTTCGTGACCGACACCTATGTGAACGAAGACCCCAGCGCCGAGCAACTCGCCGAGATCGCCTGGATGGCGGCGCAGGAAGTCCAGCGCTTCGGCATCCCGCCCAAGGTGGCGTTTCTGTCGCATTCCAGCTTCGGCTCCAGCCGGCGCGCATCGGCCAAGAAGATGCGCCGCGCGCGCGATTTGTTTGTCGCCCAGCATCCTGGGATCGAGTGCGACGGTGAGCTGCACGGCGACGCCGCGCTCGACGAGGGCATTCGCAACCACTACAACGCCGACGTCACCCTGAGCGGCTCGGCCAACCTGCTGATCTGCCCGAATCTGGACGCGGCCAACATCCTCTACAACGTGCTCAAAACCACCACCAGTGGTGGCGTCACCGTCGGGCCGATGCTGATGGGCGGCGCGGCCACCGCCCACATCCTCACGCCGGCAGCCACGGTGCGCCGGGTGCTCAACATGACGGCGCTGGCTGCGGCCAGTTCAGGGCGCTGACGCCGGGGCGCGCAAGCACCTGCATTCATCGGGGCGCTCAGGCGCCCCTTTTTTGGCTGCTCAACGGGTTGTTCAACGGCGGCAGCGGCGGCAACTCAGCCGCGATCGAGGCGGCCAAGCCAGCCGATGTCCATTGAGCACCGCGCGACTCACAGCGCGTTGGGGCCCGCTGGGCTTGATAAGCCGCGGCTCACCGGCACGGCCACCCGAGACAACGCAGCACCCGACGAGGCACAGGGCCCCGCTGGCGCAGCCAACTCGGCCAGCGTCATGCTGTCGAGTGCTTTGAAGTAGGCCTTCAAGGCGTCGTCGAGCAAGCCTTTCAAGCGGCACGAGGGGCTGAGCGTGCACTGGTTGGTCTCGGGATCAAAGCACTCCACCAGCCGGAAATCGGTCTCGGAGGCCCGCACCACGTCGCCCACCCGAATGTCGCTTGCGTCTTTCATCAGCCGCAACCCACCGCCTCGGCCCCGTGTGGTCTCCAGCACCCCCTGGCGTGCCAGATCGTTGACGATCTTCATCAGGTGGTTCTTGGACACGCCGTGGACCTCAGCCAGCTCACCAATGGTGACCAGCTGCTGCGGGCGGGCCGCGCAGTACATCAGCACACGCAGCGTGTAGTCGGTGTATTCGGCAAGGCGCATCAAAATCCTTCAAAGACGCACAGCATGATGGGATTTTTGCCAAGGAGGGCGATAACGATCATTCCAAATGCCTCTTTTTGAGCCGCAATTCAAATCCCTTGGCGCGCATCGAGCTGCGTTGATCTCCACGCTGATTTGGGCGCTCAGGGCGCAGCGGCCATGGCCAGAAACGCGGTGACGGTGCCGTCGGCGCCGCGCAGCGCAGCCAGCGTGGTCTCGTTGGGCCCCACGCTCAAATCGATCACCGCCACGCCCATGCCGGCGTCGGTCTCCAGGTGCAGCTGCGACACATTGATGCCAGCGTCTGCCAACACGCGGTTGAGTTGCGACATCACGCCCGGCTGGTCACGATGCACATGCACCAGGCGCGATGCCGATCGCCGCGCACCCACCGACAGGGCGGGCAGGTTGACGCTGCCGTTGACCGCACCCAGCAGCAAGTAATCGCGCAGCTTCTCCGACACCTCGACGCCGAGGTTGCGCTGCGCCTCCACCGTGGAGCCGCCCACGTGCGGGGTGAGGATGACGTTGTCGAGCTCGCGCAGCGGCGACGCGAACTCGGCGCTGTTGGATGCCGGCTCGACCGGGAACACGTCGATCGCCGCACCGCGCAGATGCTCCGACTTCAAGGCCGCATGCAACGCATCGATGTCGACCGCATGGCCGCGCGCGAGGTTGATGAACACCGCGCCAGGCTTCATCTGCGCCAGACGCTCGGCGTCGATCAGCAACCGGGTGCGCTCGGTCTGGGGCACATGCAGGCTGACTACGTCGGCAGCACCCAGCAGCGCCTGCAGCGTGGGCGCGGCGCTGGCGTTGCCCAGCGGTAGGCGCGCGTCGATGTCGTGGTACATCACGCGCATGCCGATCGCCTCGGCCAGCAGGCCAACTTGCGTGCCGATCTTGCCGTAGCCCACGATACCCAGCGTCTTGCCGCGCACCTCGTTGGAGCCGCGCGAATCTTTCAGCCAGACACCGCGGCGCGCCGCCGCGTGGCGCTCGGGCACCCGGCGCATCAGCTCGATGGCGTGGCCAATCACCAGCTCGGCCACCGAGCGGGTGTTGGAAAACGGACCGTTGAACACCGCCACGCCGCCCTCGCTGGCCGCCACCAGATCGATGTTGTTGGTGCCGGTGCAGTAGGCCCCAACCGCCATCAGCGAGCTGGCGTGGGCCAGCATGTCGCGACTCAGCGCGGTGCGCGAGCGCAGGCCCAGCAGATGAATGCCAGGCAGCAGCGCGGCGAGTTCGCTGGCATCGGGCGCGTGTTTGAGGCGCACGACATGAGCGTCGGGCACGGTGTTCAGGATCGGGGTGGCACTGTCGTGCACGTCTTCGAGCAGGAGGATGTTCAAGGTCATGGGGTGGACTGGCTGAGTGGCTGA
>JBLIJY010000068.1:0-9227 GCA_047636095.1 Hydrogenophaga sp.
GGCCCAAGCGCCGGGGCGTTCTTTGGTCGCCCAGCTACTTGGCGGCGTCCTGCGGGCGCGCGCCCATCAGCATCCCGCGCCAGTACATCCAGCAGCAACAGGCCGTCCCGGCCTGATCGCTCAGACCCCAGGCTGAATCCCGGGGCTTGCCGCTCAAAATGGGTCAAACCAGACGCGTCAGGCGTCTGGCGACACCCAGTTTTTTTGCGCGGCATACACCGCGTTCGGGTACTCAGCGCGGCCCCGGCTGCCGTTGTAGCGACCCAGCGCCATGAACGTGTCACCGCGCTCGCGGTCGAGGTAATGGCGCAGAATCACGCAACCAAAACGCAGATTAGTCTGCATGTTGAACAGCTTGCCCGCATCGCCGTCGCCGATCACACGCGACCAGAACGGCATGATCTGCATGTAACCGCGTGCGCCAACGGGGGAGATGGCGAACTTGCGAAAGGCGCTCTCCACCTGAATCAGTCCCATCACCAGATTGGTGTCAAGCCCGGCGCGCTTGGACTCATACCAGGCGGTTTGCAGAAACTCGATGCGGATCTGGTCGTCGGACTTGCGACGCTTGAGGCGATAGCTCATGGTGCCAAGCCAGCGTAGGTGCGCCAGCCGCTTCTCCGTGTCGCTGAATTCTGGCACTGGCGGCGCGGTGTTTGCAATGGCCGCGCTCAGCGCAGAGCGCACCGAATCGGCCAGCGGTTCCTCCAGCTGGCCAGTCGCGTGCGCAACCCCTGCCCAGCCCAGCAACGACAGCCCCCCAGTGCCCAGCGCCCCAATAGCGCCTCGGCGGTTGACCAATCCGGGGGGGAATTCATTGGAGAGACTGCGATCTTTCACACCACCTGTCATGCTGCCAATCGGCCTTTCAAAAAATCGAGCGCGTCGGAAACGGCCAGCTTGGTGGCCGCTGTGTCGCGACGGTGTTGGTACTCCAGCTGCCCCTCTTTCAGCCCCTTGTCGCCAACCGTCACGCGGTGTGGCACGCCAATCAGCTCCCAGTCAGCGAACATGGCACCGGGTCGCTCACCGCGATCGTCCAGCAGCACATCCACGCCAGCGGCCAGCAAATCACCATACAGATTCTCGGCGGCAGCCTTCACCTCAGCGCTGCGGTCCATGCCG
The DNA here is from genome assembly GCA_047636095.1 of Hydrogenophaga sp. Taxonomy (GTDB): domain Bacteria; phylum Pseudomonadota; class Gammaproteobacteria; order Burkholderiales; family Burkholderiaceae_C; genus Hydrogenophaga. The sequence goes on from JBLIJY010000068.1 coordinate 1,126, forward strand.
ATCGGACAGATCACCAGCGTGAACGGCGCGATCGCGTCGGGCCAGATGATGCCGCGCTCGTCGTGGTTTTGCTCGATCGCGGCGGCAGGCAGGCGGGTGATGCCAATGCCGTAGCAACCCATCTCGAACGGTGCGGGTTTGCCGTTTTCGGCCAGAAAATTGGCGTTCATCGCCCGGCTGTATTTGGTGCCGAGGTAGAACACATGGCCCACCTCAATACCGCGCTCAATCGCCAGCAGGCCTTGGCCGTCAGGCGAAGGGTCGCCTTCGATCACGTTGCGCAGGTCGGCCACCAGATCAGGCTCAGGCAGATCGCGGCCCCAGTTCACACCGGTGAAGTGGAAGTCGGCCTCGTTGGCACCACAGATCCAGTCGGCCATCATGGCCACTTCGCGGTCGGCGATCAGTTTCACGGGCTGCTTCAGGCCGATGGCTCCGAGGTAACCTGGCTTGCTGCCAAAGTGCGCCTCAATCTCAGGCACGGTGGCAAAGCGGAAACCCGCATCCAGCCCTGGCACCTTGCTCACCTTGACCTCGTTCATATCGTGGTCACCGCGCAGCAACAGCAGCCAGACCTCGCTCTTCACAGGCTTGCCCGCCTCATTGACAGGATCGGTGGCCAGCACCAGCGATTTGACCGTGGTTGCCAACGACACGCCCAGCAGTTGGGCCACGTCGGCGCAGGTGCTCTTGCCCGGTGTCGGCGTTTTCACCATCTCGGTGGTTGGCGCGCGGCGTGGTCCTGCGGGTGCCAGCGCCTCGGCTTTCTCCATATTGGCCGCGTAGTCGCTCGATGGGCAATAGACGATCGCGTCTTCGCCGGTTGCCGCGATCACCTGGAACTCCTCGCTCAGATCGCCACCAATGGCGCCGCTGTCGGCGGCCACCGCGCGGTAGCGCAGGCCGAAGCGGTCGAAGATGCGGCGGTAGGCAGCCGCCATCCCTTGGTAGCTGGCCTTGGCAGCAGCTTCATCTCGATCGAAGCTGTAAGCGTCTTTCATGATGAATTCGCGCCCGCGCATCAGGCCGAAGCGCGGCCGGCGCTCGTCACGAAATTTGGTCTGGATCTGGTAGAAATTTTTTGGGAGCTGCTTGTAGCTGCGCAGTTCTTGGCGCGCGATGTCGGTCACCACCTCTTCGCTGGTGGGTTGCACGATGAAGTCGCGGCCGTGGCGGTCTTGGATGCGAAGCAGCTCTGGGCCCATTTTGTCGAAGCGACCGGTCTCCTGCCAGAGCTCTGCCGGCTGCACCACTGGCATGCTGAGCTCCACCGCCCCCGCGCGGTTCATTTCTTCGCGCACGATGCGCTCGACTTTCTGGATCACCCGCAAACCCATCGGCATGTAGGTATAGATACCAGCACCCAGCTTCTTGATCATGCCGGCACGGGTCATGAGCCGATGGCTCACCACCTCGGCGTCAGCGGGGGCTTCCTTGAGGGTGGAAATGAAGAACTGGGAGGCTTTCATGCAGGGTGGGGCCACGCAGGCCAAGCTGGAGGTGGATGAAACGTGAGGGGGGCGGGACCAGTCGGCTCACCCGGTTGCCGCGCATCGGTGTTTACCCGGTTTGTGAGCCGGTGGACACGGGCTTTGGATCACCATCTGGCATGCGCGATGCATAATCCAGACAGTTTAAAAAATTGAGGTTGATTATGCTTGACAGAGAAGGCTTCAGGCCCAATGTCGGCATCATTCTGCTCAACCAGCGAAACCAGGTGTTCTGGGGCAAACGTATTCGCTCCCACTCTTGGCAGTTTCCGCAAGGTGGCATCGACCGGGGCGAGACACCCGAGCAGGCGATGTACCGCGAACTGCACGAGGAAGTGGGCCTGATGCCCGAACACGTAAGTATCGTAGCCCGCACGCGGGACTGGTTGCGCTACGAAGTGCCCGACCGTTTCATCCGCCGCGACGCGCGTGGACATTACAAAGGTCAGAAACAGATCTGGTATCTGTTGCGTCTGACCGCCGGTGACTGGCAACTCAACTTGCGCGCCACCAGCCACCCCGAGTTCGACGCCTGGCGCTGGCAGGACTACTGGGTGCCGTTGGACGTGGTGGTCGAGTTCAAGCGCGGTGTCTACGAGCTGGCTTTAACCGAGCTGGAGCGCTATCTGCCACGCCATGAAAACCGCAACAGCTACCTGCGTGGCGGTATTCGAGGACGCGGCTGGGAAGACTCTCTGCGCCAGCCCTTTCACAGGGGCTCTGTGCACACGATGGAGCTGCCGCCAGGTGCCAGTTTTGACCCACATCCGCCGGGTGGCTCTTCGGCGCAGCCCGCCAAATAGCCCTCCCGGTCTCGGGGCTCAGTGGCGCGTCAACACCAAGTTGTCGCGGTGGATCATTTCTGCTTCGGCCACATAACCAAGCAGCCGCTCGAAATCTCCAGACGATTTGCGACACAGCAGGCGTGCCTCGGAGCTCGCGTAGTTGGCTAGGCCGCGCGCCACTTCCCTGCCTGTAGGGCTGCGCACCGCGATCACGTCGCCGCGCGAAAAATCGCCCTCTACTGCCGTCATGCCGATCGGCAGCAAGCTTTTCCCCTCGCCCACGATCTTGTCCACCGCACCGTCGTCCACCACCACCGCACCACGCAGCTGCAGGTGATCGGCCATCCAGCGTTTGCGTGCTTGGTGTTTGGGTGTTTGCGCCAACAAGCTGGTGCCGATGGCCTCACCGGCACACAGGCGCTGCAACACACGTGGCTCACGCCCCCAAGCGATCACGGTGGATGCGCCAGAGCCGGCAGCGCGTTTGGCCGCCAGGATTTTGGTGATCATGCCGCCAGTGCCGATGCCAGAACCAGCACCGCCGGCCATCACCTCCAACAGCGGGTCCCCCGCCTGGGCTTGGAGCACAAACTCGGCCGCGGGATCGCGCCGCGGGTCGGCGGTGTACAGGCCTTTTTGATCGGTCAGGATGATCAGCGCGTCGGCCTCCACGAGATTGGCCACCAAGGCCCCCAGCGTGTCGTTGTCGCCAAACTTGATCTCGTCGTTGACCACTGTGTCGTTTTCGTTGATCACCGGCACCACGCCCAATTTGAGCAAGGTCAGCAGCGTCGAGCGGGCATTGAGATAGCGCTCGCGATCAGCCAGATCGGCGTGTGTCAGCAACACCTGGGCGCTGCCCACGCCATATTCGCGCAGCTTGCTTTCGTACATCTGCACCAAGCCCATTTGCCCCACGGCAGCCGCAGCCTGAAGCTCGTTGACCGCTTTAGGCCGCACCCGCCAACCCAGGCGCTTCATGCCTTCGGCAATCGCGCCACTGCTCACCATGATCAGCTCGCGTCCTTGCTTGGCCAGCGTGGCCAGTTCTTCGCTCCATTGACCAATGGCCTGCTCGTCCAGCCCGCGGCCCTCGTTGGTCACCAAGCTGGAACCCACCTTGACCACGATACGCCTAGCGTTTTTCAACGCATGGGTGTGGCCCGAAGGCGGTGTGGAACCGGTCAACATATCGCTCATGCGAAAACAGATCTGTGAGTGGAGAAAAACACTACCGCCAAGCCTCAAAGGCCGCGCGGATCGGGATCGTCTGCGAAGCGCGGATCCACCACCTCATCGGGCTGGTGCGAACGGAACTCTTTGGCCAAGTATTCGTATACCGATTGCACCAAGCGCTCACAGCCTTCTCGGGTCAGGGCGGAAATCTCGAACACCGGCCCTTTGAAGCGCAGCCGTTTCACGATGTCCTTGACCAGCGTCTCGCGCTCCTCAGCCGGCACCATGTCCAGCTTGTTCAACACCAGCCAGCGCGGCTTCTCAAAGAGTTTCTGATCGAACTTCTTGAGCTCCACCACAATCGCCTTGGCCTGCGCCACGGGATCCACGCTGTCGTCGAACGGGGCAGCATCCACCATGTGCAACAGCACGCGGGTGCGCTGTAGGTGGCGCAAGAACTGATGACCCAAGCCTGCACCTTCGGACGCACCTTCAATCAGGCCCGGCACATCGGCCACCACAAAGCTTTTCTCCGGCGCCACACGCACCACGCCCAGGTTGGGATGCAAGGTCGTGAATGGGTAATCAGCGATCTTGGGGCGCGCGTTGGAAATGGCCGCGATCAGGGTGGACTTGCCCGCGTTGGGCATGCCGAGCAAACCAACATCGGCCAGCACCTTGAGCTCCAGCTTGAGCGTGTGCCGTTCGCCCACCCAGCCCGGCGTTTTCTGCCGCGGCGAGCGGTTGGTCGAGCTCTTGTAATGCATGTTGCCAAAGCCACCGTCACCTCCTTTGGCCAGGGTGATCTGCTCGCCAGCCACCAGCAACTCGTGCAACACCTCGCCGGTCTCGGCGTCGGCAATGATGGTGCCCACCGGCATCTTGAGCAAAATATCGTCGCCCTTGATGCCGAACATGTCAGAACCTTTGCCATGCTCACCGCGATGTGCTTCGTAACGGCGGTTAAAACGAAAGTCAATCAGCGTGTTGAGGCTGGCATCGGCCACTGCGAGCACGTGCCCACCGCGGCCACCATCACCACCATCGGGGCCACCAAATTCTTTGTATTTCTCGTGCCGGAATGACGCGCAGCCGTTGCCGCCGTCGCCCGCAGCAACGTCAATCGTGGCTTCGTCCACAAATTTCATGTCATGCCTTCCGAGAGTTCCAACAAAAAAAGCCCGCAACCGCGGGCTTTTTGCAGCATCTGGCCCACCACCTGAACCCGAGTCATGCTCAAGCGTCAAGCAGGAGCCCCGCCCGTCAAACGGGGGTGACGCTCACCACGTGGCGATTCAACGCACCTTTGATGCCAAACGAGACGTGACCGTCTGCGGTGGCGAACAAAGTGTGGTCTTTGCCCAAGCCGACATTAGTGCCGGGGTGGAACTTGGTCCCACGCTGACGCACGATGATCGCGCCTGCGCTCACCATTTCACCACCGAAGGCTTTCACACCAAGCATTTTTGGCTTGGAATCGCGCCCGTTTCGCGTAGAGCCGCCGCCTTTTTTCTGTGCCATCTTGACCTACTCCTCAGCCTACGATCGATGCGATCTGCAGTTCGGTGAAATTTTGACGATGCCCTTGGCGCTTCTGATAGTGCTTGCGACGGCGCATCTTGAAGATGTGCACCTTGTCGTGTCTGCCGTGGGCCAACACCGTGACTGTGACCGTTGCGCCGGAAACCAAGGGAGTGCCGATCTTGATCTCGCTGCCGTTGCCGACCGCCAGAACCTGATCAATCACGATCTCTTGGCCCACATCCGCAGCAATCTGTTCTACTTTAATTTTTTCGCCAGCAGCAACACGATACTGTTTGCCACCGGTTTTTATGACCGCGTACATATGAACCTCTTGAAAAAATCCACGAATGGATGTTCGGAGGACGAAATTCCACCGAACTTCGGATTCTAGCATGGGCGAACTTGTCCGTTTGGACGGTCACATTCGTGGCGCCTGTTGAGGTACTCGGCACTCGAAGCGACGCACGCTCAAGCGTCCGTGCAGCGCTCAGTGCCCAGCCGCTTCCGCTTCCGCTTCCTATAATCCAAAGTTGACAATCGCCGTGCTCTGCAACGCCCCTTCCTGGACCGATTCCACCTTGACCTCAGCGAAAACCCCTGTGTCCAACCCGCTGGACCTGATCAGCCAAGACATGGAGCGGGTCGACCAGGTGATTGCCGAACGGCTCACCACTGAGGTGCCACTGGTCCGTGAAGTGGCTCAGTACATCATTGGCGCCGGCGGCAAACGCCTGCGCCCGGCGCTGTTGCTGCTGGTCAGTGGCGCGCTGGGAAGTACCCACCCGCACCGCCACACTTTGGCGGCGGTGGTGGAGTTCATCCACACCGCCACCTTGCTGCACGACGACGTGGTTGATGAATCGACCCTTCGCCGCGGCCGAACCACTGCCAACGAAAAGTTCGGCAATGCCGCCAGTGTGCTGGTAGGCGATTTTCTTTACTCGCGCGCCTTCCAAATGATGGTCGATGTCAATCAAATGCGGGTCATGCAAGTGCTCTCAGATGCCACCAACGTGATCGCCGAGGGTGAGGTGATGCAGCTCATGAGCATGCACGATGCATCGCTCGACGAAGCCGCGTACCTGCGGGTGATCCGCTCCAAAACAGCCAAATTGTTTGAAGCGAGCGCACGGCTGGCACCTATTCTCGCCGGCGCCGATGAGGCCACAGAGGCGCTTTGCGCCAGCTACGGCCAAGCCCTGGGCACCGCTTTTCAGGTGATTGATGATGTGCTCGACTACGAGGGCAACAGCGAGGAGCTGGGCAAGAATTTAGGCGATGACCTGCGCGAAGGCAAGGTGACGCTGCCCATCATTTGCGCCCTCAAACGCGCCTCGGCCGACGAACAAGCGCTGATCCGAACCTCGATCGAGCAAGGCTCGCTGACCCACCTGCCCGACATCTTGGGCATCATCGCTCGAACTGGTGCGTTGGATGCGGCCCGCGCCAGCGCCGAGGTCGAAGCGCAACGGGCAGTCGATGCCGCCAGGCGACTCCCCAACAATCCTCACAGCGACGCTTTGCTGCAACTGGCTGCTGGGCTTTTGGAGAGAAGATCTTGAGGCTGTGGATCAAACCGCCAAAAGATCTTGCTGAGGCTGGTTTTCAGAGCCAAATTCGAGCTTCAACTCAGCCAAAAAGTGCGCCATGCTCAGGATGCGACACACAGAAGCCAAAGGTTCCAATCCTCTCACCCCGAATCGGCACATCCGCCGTCCAAGCCAGCAGGCGTGCATCCTGCAATGGACGCAATTTTGTCTAGGCTTTTCTCGATTTCGCCACAACGTGAAAACTTGCACAATCCGCAAATTCGCCGCAGGCTGAACCAGTAACGAGCGACAAGTCGTTGATTTACGTTAAATTATGAATCTATGGCGTTGGCTAACACAGTGATTCAAGAGAATGCTTCTATGGCCCTACCCGGGCTAGGCCGCGCCTTGGTATCGGCTGGAAAACTGGGACAAAAGACCGCAGAGGAACTCTACAAGAAGGCCCAGGTTGGGCGCACCAGCTTCATCGCTGAGCTGACCGGCTCAGGTGCTGTGTCTGCCTCAGACATGGCGCACACTATGGCGGCGGCGTATGCAGCACCGCTGCTGGATCTCGATGCGATCGATGTGGAGCGGTTGCCCAAGGGCTTGCTCGACAGCAAGATCTGTACGGACTACCGCATCGTCGTTCTGAGCAAGCGCAACAACCGCCTCATGGTGGCAACCGCAGACCCTGCAGACCAGCAGGTTGCAGAAAAAATCAAGTTCGCCACCCAAATGGGGGTGGACTGGGTGATCACGGAATACGACAAGCTCAACAAGCTGGTCGACAGCCAGAACACCAGCGCCAACGAGGCGATGGACAACATCGTCGGTGGTGACTTCGAATTCGACGACATCGCCACCGAGGCCGTCACGACCGACGCCGCCGACAAAGCGTCTGAGGTCGACGACGCGCCGGTGGTGAGATTCCTCCACAAGATGCTGATCGACGCGTTCAACATGCGCGCCTCCGACCTGCACTTCGAGCCGTATGAGCACACCTACCGCGTGCGCTTTCGCATCGATGGCGAGTTGCGCGAAATCGCCTCGCCGCCGATTGCGATCAAAGAGAAACTGGCTTCGCGCATCAAGGTGATTTCCCGCATGGACATCTCCGAGAAGCGCATTCCACAAGACGGGCGCATGAAGCTCAAGGTGGGGCCAGACCGGGTGATCGATTTTCGCGTCAGTTCGCTGCCCACCTTGTTTGGCGAAAAGATCGTGATCCGTATCCTGGACCCGAGCAGCGCCAAGGTAGGCATTGACGCACTGGGCTACGAGCCAGAGGAAAAGGAGCGTCTGCTCGATGCCATTTCCCGGCCCTACGGCATGGTCCTGGTGACCGGTCCAACCGGCTCAGGTAAAACGGTGTCGCTCTACACCTGCCTGAACATTCTGAACAAGCCTGGCATCAACATTTCCACGGCAGAAGACCCGTCGGAGATCAACCTTCCGGGCGTGAACCAAGTCAACGTCAACGAAAAGGCCGGGCTGACCTTCGCTGCAGCGCTGAAGGCCTTCCTTCGCCAAGATCCCGACATCATCATGGTGGGTGAGATTCGCGACCTGGAAACGGCCGATATCTCGATCAAAGC
>JBLIJY010000069.1:0-9136 GCA_047636095.1 Hydrogenophaga sp.
CTGTCCTTCCAGGCCGAGGTGGCGCAGCTGCTGCACCTCGTCACCCACTCGCTGTATTCCAACCCCGAAATTTTTCTGCGCGAGCTGATTTCCAACGCGTCAGACGCCTGCGACAAGCTGCGCTTTGAGGGGCTGAACAACGCCGCGCTGTTTGAAGACACGCCCAACCTGGAGGTGCGCGTGGCCTTCGACAAGGCGGCTCAGACCATCACCATCACCGACAACGGCATCGGCATGAGCCAGGCCGAAGCGGTGGAGCACCTGGGCACGATCGCTAAGAGCGGCACCAAAGACTTCATGGGCCACCTCAGCGGCGACCAGAAGAAAGACGCCCAGCTCATCGGCCAGTTCGGCGTGGGTTTCTACTCGGGTTTCATCGTGGCCGACAAAATCACAGTGGAAAGCCGCCGCGCTGGTCTGCTAGCGAGCGAGGGCGTGCGCTGGGTCAGCGGCGGCACGGGTGAGTTCGAGGTGGAAAACATCGAGTGTGCGGCGCGGGGAACAACCGTCACGCTGCACCTGCGCACTGATGCCGGCGAGTACCTGAGCCACTGGAAGCTCAAGTCGCTGGTCACCAAGTACTCCGACCACATCAGCCTGCCCATCCTGATGCAGAAGGAAGCGTGGGACGAGGAGAAGAGCGAGCATGTGAAAAAGGATGAGTGGGAGGCGGTGAACTCGGCCAATGCGCTGTGGGCCCGCAGCAAGAAAGACATCTCCAGCGAGCAGTACGCCGAGTTTTACAAAAACCTCAGCTACGACAACCAAGACCCGCTCACCTGGAGCCACAACCGGGTCGAGGGCAGCACCGAATACACCCAACTGCTCTACATCCCGGCCAAGGCGCCGATGGACCTGTGGAACCGTGATCACAAGGCCGGCATCAAGCTGTATGTGAAGCGCGTCTTCATCATGGACGAGGCCGAGAGCCTCATGCCGTCGTACCTGCGCTGGGTCAAGGGCGTGGTGGACTCGGCCGATCTGCCGCTCAACGTGAGCCGCGAGCTGCTACAGGAAAGCCGCGACGTCAAAGCGATCCGCGAAGGCAACACGCGCCGCGTGCTGGCCCTGCTGGAAGACCTGGCCAGGAAGGACAAAGCGCCAGTCACCGCAGAAGGCGCCGATGGCGTGACCGATGTGGTGTCTGATGAGGACAAAGCCGCCGCCGAGAAAGACGCCGGCAAATACGCGACCTTCTACGCCGAGTTCGGTGCGGTGCTGAAAGAAGGCCTGGGCGAAGACTTCGCCAACCGCGACAAGATCGCCCGGCTGCTGCGCTACGCCAGCACCACCACCGACATGGTGAGCGTGGGCTTTGCCGACTACAAGGCGCGCATGAAAGAGGGCCAGGAAGCTATCTACTACATCACCGCCGACAGCCTGGGGGCCGCTCGCAACAGCCCGCAACTGGAGGTGTTCAAGAAAAAGGGCATTGAGGTGCTGCTGATGTCGGACCGGGTGGACGAGTGGGCCATGTCGCACATCCAGGACTTCGACGGCACGCCGCTGCAAAGCGTGGCCAAGGGCGCGGTCGATCTGGGCACGCTGCAAGACGAAGAAGAGAAAAAAGCGGCCGAAGTGGCGGCCGAGGGCTTCAAGCCGATGCTGGAGAAGCTCAAGGAAAGCCTGAAAGACAAGGCGCAGGACGTGCGTGCCACCACCCGCTTGGTCGATTCACCGGCCTGCCTGGTGGTGCAGGACCACGGCATGAGCACCCAGCTCGCCCGCATGCTCAAGCAGGCCGGCCAGCCGGTGCCTGAGAGCAAGCCGATTCTGGAAGTCAACGCCGAGCACCCGCTGGTGAAAAAGCTGGAGACCAGCGAGCACTTCGACGACCTGGCCCACATCCTGTTTGATCAGGCGTTGCTGGCCGAGGGCGGTCTGCCCGATGACCCTGCCGCTTATGTGAAGCGGGTCAACGCGCTGCTGGTCTGAGCCCAGCGGGCTTCGCCCGATGCGGAAAAAAACCTGACGCTGGAAACGGCGTCAGGTTTTTTGTTTGGGCTCAGCCCAGGCCAAACACGTGGCCTTCGCGTGGATCGCTGCGCCCTTGCAGCATTTCGCCGTAGGCCGCCACCAACGCGTCTTCACCGGCATGGGCACGCACCCGCAGCCACGGCTGCACCGGGTCGCGCGCGCGCGGTGAAGCGCTGCCAGTCGGCCAGCAGGCGCTGACCGAGCACGGCGCCACCCCAGTCGGTGCGGCGCTTTTTGATCTGGGCGGATGCGAAAAACAGCGTGGGCGCTGGCCCAGGCAGGCCTTTGCCGCCACCCAGGTCGCCCACATGGGTGGCACCGATCGCGCAGCTGTAACGCAGCGCGGTGAAGCGGCTGTGGATCTGCTGGCGCAGCGCGGCGCTGCCGGCGAAGTCGACGTACACACAAGCGGTATCGGTCGCCAAGGCGTCCAGCGCTTCGTAGCCCAGCACCTGGTGATAGCAGCCCAGGCTTTCGCAGAAAGCGCGGTTGCCGGGAGAGGTCAGTCCCACCACCCGCAGGCCTTCGCGTTGTGCGAGCTGGAACGCGGTGCCGTAGGCGGTTTTGCTGGAGGCGCTGGAGAGCAGCAGGGTATCGGCGCCAAAGCAGGCGTTGTCGGCCAGGAAGTCGTCGATCAGCCAGGAGGTGGTGAACAGCGGGCGCAGCAGGGCTTGCACGGCTTCGGATTCAGCGGTGTAGAACGGATCGTGGTCGCAGCGGGTGTACTGGTTGTAGACCGGGTGCAAACCCGTGCGGTGGGGTGCGGCGTCGACCAGACTGCCGGGCGTGACCTGATCGGCTTGCAACACCGCCTGGTTGGCCATGGGCCAGTAGCCGTAGAGCTTTTCTCCCACGCGCAACGCGGGGTTCGCCGATTCGGTGACGGTACCAAAGCCCCAGACCGGAATCACGCCCCAGGCCGCGTCATTGCTCGGGAAGAAGCGCCAGTAGTCCATGGCCTCGCCCATGGCGGCGTAGGTGATGTTGTTCGCGGTCAGCGAAAACAGATCCACCTGCAGACGGATCTGTCCTGGTGCCAGCGGCGCATCTTCTTGTTGCTGCCAGCGGGTCTCGGGGAGCGCGGTCTTGCGCACCAGCAGGGTGTGGGTGGTCAGGGCGTTTTTTCCTTGGGCGTCTGGTGCAACGAAGCGGCCACTGTCGTGCAAACGCCCCGCCGGCTCAAGCCGGGCGGGGCGCGTGGGAGACAGCGCCTGGGTGGCGCTGTCGTGGCTCAATGGGCGTTCAGGCGAGCGTGAGCGCGATGTCGATGTTGCCGCGCGTGGCGTTGGAGTAGGGGCACACTTTGTGGGCTGCGTCCACCAGCGCTTGCGCCTGTTCGCGGTCCATGCCGGGCAGGTGCACGGTCATGCGCACCGCAATGCCGTAGCCACCGGTGATCGGGCCAAGATCGACTTCGGCGTCCACTGCCACATCGGCCGGCACGCTGAGTTTCATCGGGCCGGCCACGGCCTTCATCGCGCCGATGAAGCAGGCGGAGTAGCCGGCGGCGAACAGCTGCTCGGGGTTGGTGCCGTCGCCGGCCGTGCCGGGTGGCGTGTGCTTGATGTCGAGCTTGCCGTCGTCGGTGCGGGAGGCGCCGTCGCGTCCGCCGGTGGTGTGGGCGCGGGCGGTGTAGAGAACTTTGTCGAGCGATGCCATGGTGGGTCTTTCTGAAGGGGGCTTGTTATCAAACCGGTTGGAGGAAACGGGAGGGGTGGCTGAGCGTTACGGGGCCAGTCGGTCGCGCAAGGCCTGAATTTGTCGGGTGAGGGTCACCGCTTCGAACACTTCGCAGTGGGTGGCCTGCAGCACGCAGCCTGGTATGTGGCTCGCCCGCGCTTTGAGCGAGCGCCCATCGGCGGTGAGCTGAATGTGTACACGCCGCTCGTCGGCTGTGTCGCGCAACCGCGACACCAGGCCAGCCGACTCCAGGCGCCTGAGCAGCGGGGTCAGGGTGCCGGAATCGAGCGAGAGGCGCTCACCCAACTCGGACACCGTCAGGCCGTCGTGCTCCCACAGCACCAGCAGCGCCAGGTACTGCGGGTAAGTCAGGCCGATCGCATTGAGCAGCGGCTTGTAGAGCTTGGTCATCGCCAGCGAGGCCGAATACAGCGCAAAGCAGAGCTGGTTGTCGAGCAGTAGGGCCTGTTCGGTGGAGGGGTTTGGCTTGACCATGTCTTTGACTTTAGGGGCTAATTAAATTGTACGCAATTTAATTGTCTGAAACCTTTAGCTCAAGAAAGTTTCGTCGATCCTAGCTGGTCGGGCCTGCACTCTGCGGTGTGCACGGGCAGTGCTCGCACGGCAAAAGCGTGCTCCCTCATCTGCTGATCGGTAACGTCTGTTGGTCTGTGTAACGCCGCTGCTCGGGTCCAGCCGCAGATAGAACATGAGCGTGCCCAAGCCCAGCAGAGTCGGCAGCGATACCGACTACTCGCCGATCAGTATGTGCTGGACCACGAGAGATGTGAGGGTCAGAACCCGTACATCGTTTCGCAGCCGATCGATTCCACCAGAGCAGCACGCTGACGGTCTGGCAAAGCTTGGCTCTACGTCGGACACGGACGACAGCCGTTACAAATGACCAAGATCCATTGAGATCTGTACGGATCCTCGAGGCTCCGTACCGGAGGGAATGCATTCTTGGCTTTCGAAGCGTTGCAAGCAGGCCATCCACTCAGATACCTCCAGATGCCGCCTACTAGAAAAACTAGGACTCGGTAACCAGCGAGGGCTCGTTCAACTTGAAGACAGATATAGCCTGCACCAACTGTTGGGCTTGACCTTTGAGGTTGTCGGCGGCAGCGGCACTTTGCTCCACAAGCGCGGCATTCTGTTGGGTCGCCTGATCCATCTGAGTCACGGCCTGCCCCACCTGCGCCACGCCATCACTCTGCTCTCTGCTGGCGCTGCTGATCTCTGCAACGATGTCAGCCACGCGCTGGATCGAGCTGACCACATCATTCATGGTGCTCCCCGCCTGACCCACCAGCTTGGTGCCATGCCCGACTCTTTCTACACTGGCACCGATCAATCCCTTGATTTCCCGGGCAGCCTCGGCACTGCGTTGTGCCAGGTTGCGCACCTCGGCGGCAACCACCGCAAACCCCCGGCCCTGCTCACCCGCGCGCGCAGCCTCGACTGCGGCATTGAGGGCGAGGATGTTAGTCTGGAACGCGATGCTGTCGATCACACCTGTGATCTCGCTGATACGGCGGCTGCTGTCATTGATGTCCACCATGGTCTGAACCACCTGCCGCACCACGTCTCCACCTTCCAGGGCTACCGAGCTCGCGCTGTTGGCGAGCTGGCTCGCCTGATGCGCGTTTCCTGCGTTACGGCGCACTGCGGAACCGAGCTGTTCCATCGATGAAGAGGTCTGCTCCAGCGCACTGGCTTGCATCTCGGTTCGAGCAGAAAGGTCCTGATTACCAGCGGCAATCTCCCCAGAGCTCAGTGATACCCCTTCGGCGGCGATCTTGAGCGCCCTCACGATGGTCACAAGGCTCTGGTTCATACGCTGCAGTGCCAGGAGCAGCTGGCCCACCTCGTCTTTCGATGTGCTTTCAATGGTCTGAGTCAAGTCACCGTTCGCCACGCGCTCAGCAATGGCGACGGCTCTTCGCAAGGGCTCCGTCACTCCGCGCTGAATGAGGTAGGCAGTCAAGAAGCCGATCACGGTAGCAACAGTACCCAGCAAGATCATGAACAAGCGGGCTCCCTTGTAGGCTTGTTCCGCTGCCTCTGCCGACGCTCTAGAAGCTGACTCAGCATCAATGAGCATTTCGTCCAAAGAGGCCACAAGTTGGAGTTGCTCTGGACGCACCTGCTGGCGAATCACCTCGCCTGCGCCTTTGTAGTCGTCGGAAAGAGAAAAATCCAACGCGCTGTTCATGGACTCCCTGGTCTTGCCTTGCAGCTCCCCTAAAGCAGCCAGCGCATCCTTCTGCCCTGGATCGGAAAGCATGTTCCCCAGCTTTTCAGCGTTGGTGAGGAAGTCGGCTGTGGCCTGCTTCATCGCTTTCATCTCCGACTTCTTGAAGGAGAAATCTTCCTGGAGCACAACGTCTCGAATCGTCACTGACTGATGGCGGGCGAGATCGCGCAGTTTGTTGATCAATTGAATCTTGGCGGCGTCATGCTGCACGATCCGGTCGATGTTTGACTGCATGAATCCCATACGACTGATCGCGACAATCGTAAGAACAGCCATGAATGCCAGCACAACACCAAAACCAATCGCCAAGCGGGCGCCGACTCGCAAGCCGGAAAATATCTTCATCTCATCACCTTGTGCGCGTTCTGCGTGTTCTGCGCGTTCTTCATTTGCGTAGAAAAGGGCAACGGCCTGCGAGGACCGCTACCTAGAAGACGATCGGCGTCAATCGACCGAAATCGCGGCGTGCAAGACACCGATGACTTTGTCGCCATCAAGCACAGGCGCACTGACCTGCACACTCTTGACGCCTGTTGAAGGGTCGGGTTTGATTTCGCCGGCAGTCCAGGGCGCGCCCTTGATGGCATTGATAAACGGTGGGCGTGCGGCCACGTTGTAGACCAATGGCTTCAGAGAAGACGCCACGAGATTGCCCTTCTGGTCGCGCAGCACCAGTTTGTTGACGTTCTTGTCGGCTTCCCACTTGTTGATCAAGATGCCTGCTGGCGAGGTTTCGAGGCTTTTGACAATGGCATCCTTGTCGTCAACCTCACTCCACTTTCCGTTGGTCATCCCAGGCAACGAGCCCTTGGCGTTGGCTTCGCGTGCGGCAGCCAGGATGGTCGGGTTGGCCGCCCAGTCAACCAACTTGGCTTTGTAGGTGTCTGCCTTGGCTTGCGCAGCGGCGGGCAGCGCGCTCTGCGCCGAGACCAACGGAGCGAACAAAATCACGCTGGTGGCCACGGCCAAGCGACAAATAGGTTGAGTCCAGATCGAGTTCATCATCAATTTCCTTCATTTCGGTAAAGAGTGTTGCCCGCGCAGGGCGAACAATCAAAGCAGTGGTCCAAACCAGGGACCTGTCCTAGTGACCCCGTGGCATGTTCTTCGGCCATTCGGCTGTCGGCTTGAGGGGAAATAGTTCGGGTCCACGCTTTCTCGCCATAGTTTCTTCACTCGTCGGTGTAGCCACATCCGGTGCCACGCAGGTGCCAGAAGTTCCATCGGTCAGCGATGTACTGGTTCGAGTTCTCACCAGGAAATGACGATGCAACGGACCTTGAGGGCACCCAGGAATCCCGATCTGTTCGGACGGGTGGTGGCGGCGTTGCGCGTGTTGTCGGGTCAGCGAGCGTCCATGAACGCGCTGGAGGTGCTGACGCCCGACGTGCCGGCGGTGACGTCCACCGCGCCAGTCGGTCCTCTGGTGACCAGTCCGCGATCAGACCAGCTGGCGCGCGATCCCGATGCGCCTACCCACGTCAAGTACACGCTGCGCCACCAGGGATTCTTCTGTGAAGAGGAAGGCAGCCAGGGTCTGACGAAATCTACTTTGTGACCAGTGCCGTTCTGGCGAGCACGAACGCCGTCAACACCCTCTCGCTCCCGCTGGGCCACGAAATTACTATGGCGACGTCGACACGGATGCAGCGCGAATTGGTCCTGTTGCGGTGCTGTGGGAGGGCAATACCGACGTGGTGTCTCTGGTGGTCACCGCGTTCGAACACGACAAAGGTGATCCCGACGCGTACCGTGACGAGGTCGATGTGTTGGTGAAGGCCACCATCGCCGTGTTGACAAAACTGCACACCCCTGCCGCGCTCCCCGCGCTTTTCAGCGAATCCATTCCCGACCTGGTCAATTGGCTGCTGGAAATGGGCGACGACCTCGTCAGTTTGGAAATGGTGGTGCTACCGAGGGCCGTGCTGGAGTTGTATTCGGGCCATGGTCGCGCACCCTATATCGCCAAGGTGAAGCGACCGTCCCTGCACAACGGCCAGATTGTCTGGGGCTACCAATCCTCGGTGACCAACCTGCTGCACCACTTCACTACCGTGCAAAAGGGTGGCGGCGGTCACTGTGTGGCGTGCTTTGACGTGGAGCGCAATCCCCCGCTGCCAGAAGGCGTCATTCTCTGAGGGGCTCCTGAGGGTGCGCTTCACGCCATCAGCGGGTCGCCCTGCATTTCCTCGATCTGTTCCACCAGCATGTCCACCTGTCCCTGCCAGTAGTCGCGGGTACCGAACCAGGGAAAGTTGATCGGGAAGGCCGGGTCGTCCCAGCGGCGGGCCAGCCAAGCGCTGTAGTGGATCAGCCTCAGGGTGCGCAGCGGCTCGATCAGCGCCAGTTCGCGGCGGTCGAAGTCGCGGAACTGCTCGTAGCCGTCGAGCAGCGCGCCGAGTTGCTGGTTTTGCTGGCGCCTGTCCCCTGAGAGCAGCATCCAGAAGTCTTGCACCGCCGGGCCGGTGCGCGCGTCGTCCAGATCCACAAAATGCGGGCCGGGCTCCGGCTGGCCTTCGGGTGTCCAGAGGATGTTGCCGGGGTGGCAGTCGCCATGCAGGCGCAGCCGGGTGATGCCGCCGTCCGCTGTCAAATGTCCCGACAGCACGGGGTGAGACTCGATGATGGCGAGGGCCTCCTCCAGCGCGCTGGCCCAGGCGGTGCGCACCTCGGGCGCCACCATCTGGTGCGCCATCAGCCAGTCGCGCGGCTCGTGGGCGAAATGGGCGGCGTCCAGCGGCGGGCGGTGCACAAAGGGCGCGACCGCGCCCACGGTGTGGATGCGCCCGAGAAAGCGCCCGATCCATTCCAGCACCTCAAAGTCTTCCAGCTCGGGGCGCCGGCCGCCACGCCGTGGGCTCACTGCAAACGCGAAGCCGCCGAAGTGATGCAGGGTCTGACCTTGCACCACGAGCGGGGCCACGACCGGGATTTCCGCCCCTTGCAGTGCCAGGGCGAAGCTGTGTTCTTCGGCAATCTGGGCGTCGCTCCAGCGATCGGGGCGGTAGAACTTGACCACCACCTGGGCGTGGCTCTCGAATGGGTCTTCCAGGTGCACCTGGTACACCCGGTTCTCGAAACTGTTGAGCGCGGCCAGCCGGCCATCGCCCCACAGGCCGACGCTGGCCAGCGCGTCTTGCACCACATCGGGTGTGAGTGCGGTGTAGGGATGGTTGTGGGCGCTGGCGTGTCTGTGCATGGGGTCATTGTCGCCCGCCACCC
>JBLIJY010000070.1:0-9096 GCA_047636095.1 Hydrogenophaga sp.
GGACGCGCCCGACCGGAAGACAGCGCGCTGCTTGGCCATTTCCTTGGCGTCTTTTTTGCCCATGGCCCGGCGCAGCATGTCGGCACCACCCAGCGAGTAGCCACCCAGAATCTGGGCGGTCTGCATCACCTGTTCTTGGTAAACCATGATGCCGTAGGTCTCACTGAGCATCTCGGCCACCAGCGGGTGCGGGTACTCGATCGCCTCGCGGCCGTGTTTGCGCGCCACGAAACTGGGGATCAGGTCCATCGGACCCGGGCGGTAGAGCGCGTTGAGTGCGATCAGGTCTTCCAGGCGACTGGGCTTGGCGTCTTTGAGCATGCCCTGCATGCCGCGGCTCTCGAACTGAAACACCGACTCCGTCTGGCCGCGCGAGAACAGCGCATACACCTTAGGGTCGTCCAGCGGCACATCTTCAAAACAAAAGTTTTCTTTTCCCGGGTGGCGCTTGGCGATGAACTCGCGCGCGATCTCCAGAATGGTGAGTGTGGCCAGGCCCAGGAAGTCGAACTTCACCAGGCCGATCGCCTCCACGTCGTCTTTGTCGTACTGGCTCACCGCCGATTCGCTGCCCGGCTGGGCGTACAGCGGGCAAAAGTCGGTGAGCTTGCCGGGCGCGATCAGCACGCCACCGGCGTGCATGCCGATGTTGCGCGTCATGCCCTCCAGCTTTTGTGCCAGCTCGATCAGCGTCTTGACGTCGTCTTCTTTGGCGATGCGCTCGGCCAGCACCGGCTCCATCTCGATCGCGTAGTTGTTCTTGTCGCCCTCTTTTTTGGGCACTGGTGGGTACTGCAGCGTGACCGACATGCCCGGCTTGTTCGGGATCAGCTTGGAGATGCTGTCGCAAAAACCATAGGGGAAATCGAGTACCCGGCCCACGTCGCGGATCGCGGCGCGCGCGGCCAACGTGCCGAAGGTGGCGATCTGGCTGACCGCGTTCTTGCCGTACTTGTCCTTGACGTAGTCGATCACCCGGTCGCGGTTGGTCTGGCAGAAATCGATGTCGAAGTCGGGCATCGATACCCGCTCCGGGTTCAGGAAACGCTCGAACAGCAGGTTGTATTGGAGCGGGTCCAGATCGGTGATCTTGAGCGAATACGCCACCAGCGAACCCGCGCCCGAGCCTCGGCCCGGGCCGACCGGGCAGCCGTTTTTCTTCGCCCAGTTGATGAAGTCGCCCACGATCAGAAAGTAGCCGGGAAACCCCATGCCCAGGATGGTGTTGATCTCGAATTCCAGCCGCACCACATAGCGCGGCCGCTCGGCGTCTCGCTTGGCTGCGGTGGGATAGAGGTGCGTCAGGCGTTCCTCCAGCCCCTCAAACGACGACTGTCGGAAGAAATCGGCCATGGGCATGGCCACGCCATCGACCACCGGCGTGGGGAAGTCGGGCAGCTGCGGCTTGCCCAGCACCAGGCTGATGTTGCAGCGCCGGGCGATCTCCAGCGTGTTGGCCACGGCCGAGGGCACATCGGCAAACAGCACCGCCATCTGCTCGGCGCTCTTGAAGTACTGCTCGCGGGTGAAGCGGCGCACGCGCCGGCGGTTGCCCAGGATTTCGCCGTCGGCGATGCACACACGCGCTTCGTGCGCTTCGTAGTCGTCTTCCTCCAAAAACTGCACCGGGTGCGTGGCGACCACCGGCAGCTGCAACTGCGCGGCCAGCTGCACGGCAGCCACCACATGGCGCTCGTCGTCGGCGCGCCCAGCGCGCTGCAGCTCGATGTAGAAGCGCTGGGGAAACAGGTGGGCAAATTGCAGCGCGATGTCGGCGGCGCGGGGCGCGTCGCCCTGTATCAGCGCCTGGCCAACAGGCCCGGCCTGGGCACCGGCCAGCAAGATCAGCCCATCGCTGAGCTCGGTCAGCCACGCGCGCTGGATCACCGCGCCGCCGCGCCCGTCGTTGCGCGTCCAGGCGCGGGCCAGCAGCTCGCTCAGGTTCAAATAGCCCTGCTGGTTCTGCACCAGCAGCAGCACCCGCGGCGCAGGCGGCTGGTGGCTGGCGGGCATGGCGCCTGGGGTGACCTCGGCAAAGCCTTGCAGAGCCACTTCGGCCCCCAGCAGCGGCTTGACGCCAGCGCCGCGCGCGGCCTTGTAGAACTTGACCGCACCAAACAGGTTATTCAGATCGGTGATGGCCAGCGCGGGCTGGGCATTGGCCGCCGCGGCCGCCACGACCTCATCAATGCGGTTGGTGCCGTCAACGACGGAGAACTCGGTGTGCAGGCGCAGGTGGATAAACATGGACTCATTTTAGAAGTCCAGGGTGCTCGGGTCAGGGTGGAACGCTGCCGTCCTCACGAAGAATCTTCAGCACCTCCGAGCGGAACTCGCGGACATACAGAATCGTGGCTACCACGCCGGTGGCCACGACCATGGCCAGCGGCGAGAAGAACCAGGCGATGGCGGCAAACGAGAAGTAGTAGGCCCGCAGACCGCCGTTGAAGCTCTCAGCCGCCGCGCCCACCATGGCGCCCGCGCGATCAGCGTACCGACGCTGATCGAACTTGCCCGAAGCAAAGTCCTGGGGTGGCGGCATGGCCCCGATCACCAGCGCCACAAAGGTGTACTGGCGCATGCACCACGAGAAACGGAAGAACGCGTAGACGAAGATGCCCACCAGCACCAACACCTTGAACTCGAACACCACCAGCGATGTGGGCTGAGCAAACGGAATCTCGCTCATGAGCTCGGCCGCCTTGTCGGTAGTGCCCAGCAGCGCGAACAAGCCACCGATGACGAGGATGGAGGTGGAGGAAAAGAAAGCAGGCGTGCTCGAGAGCGTTTGGGTGATGAGGCCGTCGAGCATGCGCGGATCTCGCATGGTGGCCTGGCGCATCCAGTAGCGCCGGTAGCGGTTGGTGGTGTGGATCAGCGAGCCTTTTCTCTCGCCCCACACCCGGGCAAACCAGGCGTAACCACTCCACAGGGCCGCAAAGCAAAACAGAGCGAGCCAGTCTGCCCAGGGAAGAATACCAATGATTTTCATGGCGGAATGTTACCGACCTCCGCCGCTGCGCGGGTCGCCAGCGAGCAATCAGCCCTTGAACTTCGCCGTTACCTCAGCCACGCGCTCACCGAATACGCGCGCGGTCTCCAGGTCGCCGGGCAGCATCTCGTGGGCACCGGCGTCCGAGGGGCTTTGTGCCATGGCGCCGCCGAAAGAGCCGAGGTAGTTCACGTCGTTGCGCTGCGCGGCCTTGCTGTTGCTGGGCATGAGGCCAGTGCCCACCCAGACGCCGCTGTGCTGCATGGCCAGGGTGAACAGGTAGTGCAAGGTGGACACTTTGTCGCCGTTCATGGAGGCGCTGTTGGTGAAACCGGCAAACACCTTGTCTTTCCACTGCTGGCTGAACCAGGGCTTGCTGGACGCATCGGCAAATTTCTTGAACTGCCAGCTCACGCTGCCCATGTAGGTCGGGCTGCCCATGATGATCGCGTCGGCCGCGGCCAGCGTCTCCCAGCCGCCCTCGGGCAGGTTGCCCTCGGCGTCGATCGCCAGCAACTCGGCGTTCGCACCATCGGCCACCGATTGCGCCATGCGCTGCGTGTGCCCGTAACCCGAATGAAAAACCACCACGATGTTCGCCATGAAAAAGTGCTCCAGAAATGCCTGCTTGCGCAGAAGGGGATTGAGAGAGAAAAAGTGGTTGAAAAATGCAGCGCTCAGGCGGCCAAGTCGAACACCAGCACCTCAGCATCATCGCCGCTGCCGAGCTCAATGCGCGATTCTTCAGAGAGTGCCAGCGCGTCGCCGCTGTGCAGCGCTTGCCCGTTGACGGTGAGCGCACCACGCACCAGGTGCACATAGGCCTTGCGCGCTGGATCGATTTCAAGCGTGGCGGCCTCAGCGCCATGAAACAGGCCAGCGTACAGCCGGGCGTCGGCGTGCAGGCTCACCGAGCCCTCCGCGCCGTCGCCAGAAGCCACCAGGCACAACCGCCCTTGTTTCGCCTCGTTGGCAAACGTTCTTTGCTCGTAGCCCGGGGCCACACCGCGCTGGTTGGGCTCGATCCAGATTTGCAGGAAATGGGTGGTCTGGTCGGGCGCGTGGTTGAACTCGCTGTGGCGCACGCCGCTGCCCGCGCTCATGCGCTGCACATCGCCGGGCGGAATGCCTTCAATGTTGCCTATGCTGTCTTGGTGCGCGAGGTTGCCTTGCAGCACATAGCTGATGATTTCCATGTCGCGGTGGCCGTGGGTGCCAAAGCCGGTGCCTGGGGCAATGCGGTCTTCGTTGATCACCCGCAGGTTGCCCCAGCCCATCCAGGCCGGGTCGTGGTATTCGGCGAACGAAAACGAATGAAAGCTCTTGAGCCAGCCGTGATCGGCTTGGCCGCGGGCGTTGGCGCGTCGCAGGCGTTGCATAGGAAGTTCCTTTTGTTGGCGCCAGCGATAGTTTCTGGCATAGGGAAATTGTGGGCCCGCCACCGTGCCGTGGATGCGACGGGTTTTGATGGCACCATTCAAACTCTTTGAATGTTCAAGCCGCCAGCCCATATGTCCAGTCCCCGCGCCGCCCTCTCGCCCGACAACCTGGGGTTGATCGCAGCCGTGGCGCGGCTGGGCAGCATGGCGGCGGCGGCGCGCGAGATGGGCATGGTGCCCAGCGCTCTGACCTACCGGGTGCGCCAGGTGGAAGATGCACTCGATGTGCTGCTGTTTGACCGCAGCAGCCGCCGCGCCCAGCTCACCCCCGCTGGCGAGGAGCTGCTGCGCTCGGGGCAGCATTTGCTCGATGAGCTCGATGCGGTGGCGCAGCGCGTCAAGCGCGTGGCCACCGGCTGGGAGCCACAGCTCACCATCGCGGCCGAGACCATCGTGGCGCGCAGCACGCTCTATGAATTGTGCGAGGCCTTTTACGCCGAGGGCGCACCCACCCGCCTGAAGCTGCGCGAGGAAACCCTCTCGGGCACGCTCGAATCGCTGCTGCAAGGCCAGGCCGATTTGGCGCTTGGCGTGGTCGACACGGTGGCACAGGCCGGTATCCAGTTCGCGCCTTTGGGGTCGGTCGAGTTTGTGTACGCGCTCGCGCCCCACCACCCGCTGGCGTCGGCCACGCACAAGCTCAGCGAGGCCGAGCGCGCGCAGCACCGGGCGGTGGCCGTGTCGGACTCGACCCGGCGCGGGCGCGGCGTCTCGCACAACCTCTCGCCCGGGCAAGACCTGCTCACCGTGCCGACCATGCACCACAAGCTCGAAGCGCTGTTGCGCGGCCTGGGCGCGGGCTTTCTGCCGCTGCCCTTGGCGCAGCCCTACATCCAGGCCGGTCGGCTGGTGGTCAAACCGGTGCAAAACCCCAACCCGGTGGTGCGGATGCAGTACGCCTGGCGCGCGCAAAGTACCGCTGGTGACAGCGGACGCGCCTTGCGCTGGTGGCTCGATCGGTTGCAAAACCCGACCACGCGCACCGCCTTGCTCGACCGACACCGCCAGTTCTGAACCCAAAGCCGAGGGGCCCCATGGCGCAAGCAGGCTGCTACATTCAAACGACCCACAACATACGTCTCAACACACCACATGAAGCCCACCCCCAAACGCAGCAAATCCGTTGTTCCTGCCACCGCCCGCCAACGCGCGGCGCCCGCGCCTCAGACGGCGCGACACATCGCGGTGGTGGGCGGTGGCATGGCGGGCGTTGCCTGCGCGCGCACGCTGCTGCAGGCGGGACACCGGGTCACGCTGTTCGAGAAAAGCCACGGTTTCGGTGGCCGCATGTCGACCCGGCGCACCGAGTTTGGCGGCTTCGACCACGGCACGCAGTACTTCACCGTGCGCGATGCGCGCTTTGCCAAGGCCTTGCTGACCGCGCAAGACGTGGTGCGCGCCTGGAGCGTGAGCACGGTGCGGGTGCTCGACGAATTCGGTCAGGTGCTGGCCAGCGCGCCAGCGCCCACCGAGCCGCACTTCGTGGCCATTCCCGGCATGAACGCCCTGGTGACCCACTGGGCGCAGCCGCTGCTGCAGCCCGGCGTGCATGGCGTGCAAGGCGTGCGCGTGATGCTGGAAACCCGCGTGACCTGCATGGAGCGCGATGCACTGAACCCCGCGCAGTGGCAGCTTCGCGCCGAGGACAGCGCCGGTGGCCAGGCGGTCGTGGGTGGCTTTGACCGAGTGGTGCTGGCGCAGCCCCACCTGCAAGCGCACGATCTGCTGCTGGCCTCGGGCCACGCGCCGCACCTGCGCCAGATGCTGGAGCCGGTGCAGGTGACCCCCTGCTGGACGCTGATGATCGCTTACCCCAACGCCATGCAGCCCGGCCTGCCCCACATCGGGCCGCAATGGAACGCCGCGCGCAGCACCCACCACCGCATCAGCTGGCTGGCGCGCGAAAACAGCAAACCCGGGCGTGAGCGCATCGAGCGCTGGACCGTGCAGGCCAGCGCAGCCTGGTCGGCCAAGCACCTGGAAGACGACGCCGAGCGCGTCAAGGCCAAGTTGCTCAAAGGCTTTGCCGAGATCACCGGCATCCGCGTGACCCCGGCCCACGCGGCGGTGCACCGCTGGCGCTTTGCCCAAACGCAGACCCCGCTGGGTCAGCCCTTCATCCTGGATGCCGAGCTGGGCATCGGCCTGTGCGGCGACTGGTGCCTGGGCCACCGGGTGGAAGACGCGTTCGTCTCAGGGCTGGAGCTGGCGCTGGCGATGGCGTGACGCCGGCGCGACGCTGGCCAACGTGCGCCTGGGCGAGCCGCTCGGGCCGAGCCTGTTGACGCATGGCGCCCACCCGATGACCAGCCCCCGCGGCCGCTTCGCCCCCTCGCCCACCGGTCCGCTGCACGCCGGCTCGCTGGTGGCCGCGCTGGCCAGTTGGCTCGACGCACGCGCCCACGGTGGCCACTGGCTGGTGCGCATCGAAGACGTGGACACACCGCGCTGTGTGCCCGGCGCAGACCAACACATCCTGCACCAGCTCGCCACCTGCGGGCTGGTGAGCGACAACCCGGTGGTCTGGCAGTCGCAGCGTGGCAACCTGTATCGGGCGGCGCTTGATCGCCTGACAGCGCAAGGGGCCGCCTATCCCTGTGCCTGCTCGCGCAAAGACATCGAGGCTGTGCTCAACGTCCAAGGGATGGGCCGCGACCGCCACCACGCCGCCGTCTACCCCGGCACCTGCCGCCCCCAGCGCGGCGGTCTGCGCGGGCGCGCAGCGTGCGCCTGGCGCTTTCGCTTGCCCATCGAGGCCACGGTGCACTGGCGCGATGCCCGCCTGGGCGAGCAGCAACAAGACGTGGCGGCCGAGGTGGGCGACTTTGTGTTGCAGCGCGCCGATGGTCTGTGTGCCTACCAGCTCGCGGTGGTGGTGGACGACGCGGCCCAGGGCATCACCGACGTGGTGCGCGGCGAAGACCTGACGGACAACACGCCGCGCCAGATCCTGCTGCAGCGCGCGCTCGGCCTGCCCACCCCTCGCTACCGGCACACCGCGCTGGTGCTGGGCGCCAAGGGCGAGAAGCTGAGCAAACAGAACGGGGCCCAGGCGCTGGAGCTGAGCGACCCGTTGGTTGCTCTGAACCAAGCGGCCAAAGTGCTCGGCCTGACAGCGGCCACAGGCACGGTGGCTGACGCGCTGTCGGGGTGGGCCGCACAGTGGGCTTCTACAATCGGCGCCCCACCTTGTGCCACCACGCCCGACACCTCGCCATGACCGACCCCCGCCACGCCGAGCCCCGTGCCCAGCCAGACGACAGCACCTATTTGCGCCAGACCAAGAGCTATGTGCTGCGCGCGGGCCGCATCGGGCCTGGTCAGCAGCGCGCGTTTGAGCAGTTCGGTCCACAGTTTTTGCTGGCCTACGCGCCGCAGCCGCTGGGCGCCGAGGCGGCCTTTGGCCGCAGCGCACCACTGTTCCTGGAGATCGGCTTTGGCATGGGCACCGCCACCGCCCACATCGCCCAGGTGCGCCCCCAAGACAACTTCCTCGCCTGCGAGGTGCACGAGCCTGGGGTGGGCGCGCTGCTCAAGCTGATCGGCGAAGGCGGCATCAAGAACATCCGCATCCTGCGCCACGACGCGGTCGAGGTGCTCGACCACATGCTGCCCGAGCAAAGCCTGGATGGCGTGCACATCTTCTTTCCAGACCCCTGGCACAAGAGCCGCCACCACAAGCGCCGCCTGATCCAGAGCCCGTTTGTGAACCGCCTGGCGCGCCACCTCAAACCCGGCGGCACGCTGCACCTGGCGACCGACTGGGAGCCGTATGCCGAGCAGATGTTTGCCGTGCTGGGTGCCGAGCCGCTGCTGGCCAACACCGCCGCCGAGCCCGGCCCACACGGCTGCGCGCCCAAGCCCGCGTACCGCCCGCTGACCAAGTTCGAAAACCGCGGCCTGAAGCTGGGCCACGGGGTGTGGGATCTGGTGTTTCGCCGCGTGTGAGTGGTCGGCCAGCGCCTGCGCTACGGCGCAGGGGCTGGCTCGCTGCCAAAGACCACATCGGCCGTCTTGCCGATGACTTTGCCACCGATCTTCACCGTGCCCACCGCCGCATCCACCACCAGGCCCGCGGTGCCCACCACCGCCGACGCGGCCAGATCGGCCACCGCCAGCACGGTGCAGCCAGGCAAGACCAGTGCACAGGCGATCAGCAGGATGCCGCCAGCGCGCCAGCGCCTGTCATGGGTGGCGGCATTGATGGGATAGAAATTGAAGCGTGCCATGTGATGTGAAAGGTGGTGTCGAGCTGCGATGCAGAATACCGGCTTTGCGCGCCTGGCTGCGCTTCATTTTTCCGAGCGGCGCTTGACCCGCGCCACCCAGACCCATGTCACGCTCCCCCCCTTCGGCCTCGGTTCCAGCGCAACAGGGCGTGTCGGCCAGCTGCGTGACCTTGCCACCATTCAAAACGCCTCCATGGGCCACCGTGCTGGACTTTTTGCATCACCGGATGCCAGCGATTGCGCACGCAGACTGGGCGCAGCGGCTGGCGCAGGGCCGGGTGCTGATGGAAAACGGTGAGGCCCTGGCGCTTGATGCGCCCTATGTGGGTGGCACCCGCGTTTACTACTACCGCGACGTGCCCAACGAGGCGCCGATTCCCTTCGAGGAAACCGTGCTGTTTCAAGATGCGCACCTGGTGGTTGCCGACAAACCGCA
>JBLIJY010000071.1:0-9018 GCA_047636095.1 Hydrogenophaga sp.
CGAACTGCAGCAGAAACTCATCGCGCTGTTCCACTACAGCCTCAACCCCGGCGGCGTGCTGCTGCTGGGCAGCGCCGAGACGGTGGGCCCAGCGGTCGAACTGTTTGCGCCGTGGCATGGCAAGGAACGCCTGTATCGGCGCTTGGACGGGCCGCCGCACGACCGCCTGGGCAGCTTCAACTTCCCGGCCGCCTTTGCGCGCCGCCGAACGCCCCCCGGCAGCCACGGCAGCGAGCCCGCCCGCGCCGCTGCGGCGCCCGAGCTGCCCAATCTGAAACAGCTTGCCGACGATTTGCTGCTGCAGCGGTTTGCGCCAGCCGCCGTGCTGGTCACAGCCAAGGGCGACATCGTTTACGTGAGCGGCAAAACCGGGCACTTTCTGGAGCCGGCCGCCGGCAAAGCCAACCTGAACCTGCTCGCGATGGCGCGCGAAGGCCTGGATCACGCGCTGGCGGAAGGTTTCCACCGCGCCATGCGCGACAAGCAGGCGGTGACGCTGAATGGCATCACCATGCCTTTCAACGAGGGGCGTCTGCGGCTCAACGTGCATGTGCAGCCGCTGGACAGCGCCACCGCACCCCAAGGTCTGGCGCTGGTCGCCTTTGAAGAGCTGTCGCTGCTCGACCTGCCTCAGGATCCGCCAGACCACGGTGCGCCCCAAGCCGGACCGGCCAATCGCCTGGTGGCGCTGCAAAACGAACTGCGGCGCACCCATGAAGACCTGCAGGCCGCGCGCGAGGAAATGCAGGCCTCGCAGGAAGAATTAAAGTCCACGAACGAGGAATTGCAAAGCACCAACGAGGAGCTGCAATCCACCAACGAAGAACTCACCACCTCCAAGGAAGAGATGCAGTCGATGAACGAAGAGCTGCGCACCGTCAACCACGAGCTGGTGTCCCGGGTCGACGAACTGGTGCACACGGCCGACGACATGGACAACCTGATCAACAGCACCCAGGTCGCCACGCTGTTTCTGGACGCCCATCTGGGTGTGCGGCGCTTCACGCCGGCCACAGCGCGCCTGATCAAGCTCATCCCGGGCGACTTCGGTCGGCCCATCACCGACCTGGTGAGCGCACTTGACTACCCTGAGCTGGCCGACGACGCGCGAGAGGTGCTCAGCACCCTGGTGGCCAGCGTGCGCGATGTGCCCGCCTCGGATGGCCGCTGGTACGCTGCCCACCTCATGCCGTACCGCACGCAAGACAACCGTATTGATGGGGTACTGATCACGTTTTCCGATATTGCCATGGCCAAAGCGCTCGAAAGTACCTTGCACGATGCGCAGGAGCTGCTGGCGCGGCACGCGGCAGACGAGAGCAGCGAGCCCGATGCCACGCGCCAGCTGGCGACCCTGCTGCGCCACGCCAAAGAGCTGCTGGACAAGCGCTTCGCTGATCAGCAGCGGGCTTTTGTGCGCGCGGGCGCCGGCCTGCGGTCCGACATGGCCGGGAGCCAGCCATGACCAAGGCAGTCGATCATGCGGCATTGCGCCGGCGTGCCGAGGCGCTGCAGAAGCTGCGGCTGGAGGACCCACTGCTGTCTGCCGTCGATGTGCAACGCCTGCTGCAAGAGCTCCAGGTGCAGCAGATTGAGCTTGAACTGCAAAACGAGGAGCTGGTCACGCGCCGTGGCGAGCTTGAAGCCGCTCTGGCGCGCTACACCGATTTGTACGACTTCGCCCCAGTCGGGTACGCCACACTGGCGCCCGACGGCACGCTCACGCAAACCAACTTGGCTGGCGCTCAGCTGCTGGGCAGCCCGCGCGCGCAACTCGAAGGCAAGCGACTGGCTCTGTTGGTGGTCGAGGCCGATCGGCGCGCCTTGCGCGATTGGCTCGACCAGGTATTTGCCGGCAGCGAGCCCCAACCCTGCCAGTTGCGCATGCAGGTGGCAGACGCCACCGATGGCCCGCAGATCACGGTGCAGATCGATGCCCAGCGAAACGCCAGCGGCAGCGAATGCCGCGCGGTGTTGATCGACCTGACCCAGCGCCTCGCGGCCGAGGCGGCACACCATGCCCTCGAAATGCAGTTGCGCGAGTCGCAAAAGATGGAAGCGATCGGCATTCTGGCTGGTGGCATTGCCCACGACTTCAACAACATTCTTGCGACCATCCTCGGCAACGTGGTGCTGGCCCAGCAAGATGTCGGCGAAGGCCATGAGGCCCTGATTTCGCTGGCGCAGATTCGCCAGGCCGGGGTGCGAGCGCGCGGCCTGGTACAGCAGATTCTGGCCTTCAGCCGCAAACAACCCAATGCGCCGGTGCGCCTTGCGCTGCAGGCATCGATCAAAGAAACGCTGGAGCTGCTGCGCGCCACACTGCCTGCGGGCGTGGACCTGCAGGCGTCGCTGGGCACAGAGCCTCTGGTGGTGCTGGCTGACGCCACACACCTGCAACAGGTGCTGATGAATTTGTGCACCAACGCCTGGCAGGCCTTGCCGGCAGCGGGCGGGCGCATCGAATTGCAGCTCGATGCCGTGCGGCCAGGCGAGCACGCTTCCCCCCAACTCCCCGCCTATCGGGCGGCCGGGCGCTGGGCCAGGCTGCGCGTGCGCGACAACGGCTGTGGCATGGACGTGGCGACCCGGTCGCACATGTTCGAGCCCTTCTTCACCACCAAACCGGTGGGCAGCGGCACCGGCCTGGGGCTGGCGGTGGTGCATGGCATCGTGACGTCGATGGGCGGCGCGCTCAGCGTGAGCAGCGAGCCTGGCCGGGGCAGCTGCTTTGATGTCTGGCTGCCCTTGCTTGATGTGCCGCAGAGCGTCCCTGTGGCGCCGGTCGATACCAGCGCGCCTGTGCCTGCAACCGAGGGCCTCGCCAAGCATGTGGTCTGTGTCGACGACAACGAGCCGATGCTGCTCATGATGGAGCGGTGGCTGACACGCCAGGGTTACCGGGTGAGCGCCTACGCCGATCCTCAGGTGGCGCTGGCGGCTGTTCGCGCGGCGCCGACAGACGTTGACATTGTGGTCACCGACTTCCACATGCCGGGAATGTCTGGCCTGGCGCTGGCCGAAGCCTTGACCGCTCTGCGCCTCGATCTGCCGATCGTTCTCAGTTCGGGCTATGTGAGCGACGAATTGCTGCGCAATGCGAGCCGCTGTGGCGTGCGCGAGGTGATTTACAAAGAAGACAGCACCGACAAACTGGGCGCGGTGCTGCGACACCTGCTTGAGCAGAAAGCTTGATGGTCCGGTGGGCTTGCTGGCGCGCCCCTGCGCATCACAACCGGCCCATCAACATCAGCACGATCAGCACCACCACGATCAAGCCCACGATCCCACTGGGCCCATAGCCCATAGCCCCAGCTGCTGCTGTGCCCCCAGGTGGGCAGCACCCCGAGCAGAACCAGCACCAGCACGATCAACGCAATCAGTCCCAAGCTCATGACAATCTCCCAAGCAGAAACATACAGACACATACGAAAAAGGTGTGGGGCATCGTCGGTGGATCGGGGAGGTTGGTCTGTGCGTCGCCGCACACTGATGGTGTTTCGGTCGCTGCCCGACATGCCAACCCGCGTACTTATGGCAACTGTGGCGCACGAATGCGCGAGCGCCACCGGGAGGTTCCGACTGGTTCATCGCGCCGCCGCGTGGCGCCTACTTTGCCCGCCCACGCGCTCGGCGGTCTGCTTGCCGCCGCTGGCGCGTCGCTCGATGAGCACGTTGATCTCCGAGCCGAACAGGATGGCCAGCCCCGCAATGAAGAGCCACAGCATCAGCACGATGACCGCGCCGACGCTGCCGTAGGTGGCGGCGTAGTTGCCGATGCCTTGGGTGTACCAGGCAAAACCCAGCGATGCGACCAGAAGCACCACCACCCCCACCACGCTGCCCGCCGTGATGAACCTGAATCGCTGTTTGACGTTGGGCGCCATGTAGTAGATGAGGGAGAACGCCAGCATCAGCGCTGCCAGGATGATGGCCCAGCGAAAGACCGTGAAGAACACCAGCAGCGCACTGCCGAGATCGAACCGCGTGCCCAGCCAATCCTGGAACTGCCCGCCCAGAACGATGAGCGAGAAGCCGCCCAGCACCAGCACCACGAACAGCAGGCTCAACGCAATCGCCACCAGACGGGCCCGCAGAAAACCGCGCCCCTCGGCGACGCCATAGGTGATGTTGAGCTGCTGCATGATCGCGTACATGCCGGTGGAGGTGGCCCAGAGCGCAGCGAGCAGGCCGAACGAGAGCAGGCCGCCACGTTGTTCCTGCGTGACCTCCTTGACGACACCGGTGAACATGTCGGCGGCGCTCGCCGGCAGCGCCTGGCGCAGCAGATCCATGATGGCCTGATCGACGTTCGCAATCGGCAGGTAGGGGATGATCGCCAGCACGAAGATCATCGCCGGAAAGATCGCCAGCATCAGGTAGAAGCCCAGCGCCGCAGCACCGTTGAGGATGTTGTCGTCCTGGGTTTCTTGGTACAGCTCTTTCAGAAACTGCCTGCTCGTTGCGAGATTTGTCATCTGCCTACTTTTGAGACCTCGGAGGCCGACTGTGCTTGTGCCAAGGTTCACCGACTTGCGGGTTCGGTCCCGGACAACGGCAGGCCCGACGTCTTTTCGCGGTGGTCGTGCAGTCGCCCCAGCCTGCTGGCCAGCCGATGCGCCAGCTTCTGTGCAGCCCCGTGCACCGCTTGCTCCAGCGTGGCCGCCTTGTCTGTCACGGTCACCGGCTGCCGGCCTTCTCGTCACCCAGGTGAAATTCCACCCGGGTGACATGTTCGGTAAAGTGCCCAAGCGCCTGTTCAATCGTGGCACTCACCTGCGCGGCCAGGGCTTCGGTGCCGTCGATGTGGTCGTCTGTGTTGAGTTGGCTCTTCATGGGGTTCTCCTGTAGATTCGGGACGAAGGCGGTGTGCGGCGCAGCGCTGCTGCCACGAAATGCAGGGGGGACGCGCAAAGCCAAAGAGCGAGGAGCGAGGAGCGAGGAGGCGTCAGTGCCGAAAGCTCGCCGCCACGCCGGTGTTGCAAGGCATGCGCTCGGCCGGCAGAACATGGACCTCACCGCCCATGCTTTCAACCAGCGCACCCAGGTCGTCGAGCACGTCGTCCACGCGCGGGTTCGCGAGATCGGCAGCATCAATGCGCCCGCTCGATGGGTCGATCCGCCCGGCCACCTGGCGCTCGGCCTCAATTAGCAGCGTGCCCACGCGCCCAGCCACGGCGGCATGGGCGACCTGCGACAGGTTCTCGCTGCCCAGACCCTGGGCCAGGGCGGTGGCATAAGCGTCGGTCAAGGCGGCTTGCTGCGCCTGCTGCTGCGGCGCCACCACGTCCCAGGCGCGCTGAATCAAGTTGTCGTGCGCCAGCCCATGGGGATCGACCATCAGGCCGCCGGCCATCAAGAATGGGTTGTGGCTGACCTCTCGGAACCGGTGGTGGTGTTCGGGCAGGGCTGCCAGCATCAGCGGCAGGCCCGAGGGGCGCGAGTGGTGCTCCAGCACGGCATGATCGACCGCCCGGAAGAAGCGCTCGGCGTCGGTGTCGATTTCGTCTTTCTTGCCACCTTGACCGTGGTGCATGGCCATGTGGCCGCTACCGATACCGCCATAGGAAGACACGCTGATGTGCGGCTCGGTGTGCTCCTCGCCCAGCGCTGCCGTCAGCGTCTGCGGCACACCAGCCGCCAGCGCCACGGGATCGAGCGTGTGGCGATCGCCTTCAAAGAGCTGCACTTTGTGCAAGCTGAGCGCCAGCAGCTGGTAGCGTCCGGTCGACTGCAGCTGCTGGCGCAGCGGCTTGGTGTGAAAGGTGTCGGCCACCACGGCCAGCTCGGCCACCTGCTGCTGCAGCAAGAACACGCGAAACAGGCCTGCTGCGCTCAGCACGGCCAGGCCGTCTTGCGTGTGGTTCCAGAAGTCGCTGTCTTCTGCGAGGGCGTTGAAAGGTTCGAGAAGCGCCTTGACCGCATCGGCCCCCAGCTGTTTTGGCAGCGAGGTCTCCAGCGCCTTCACCAAGTGGCGCAACCGGATCGGGTCTTGCTGGTTCTCCGGATGGCGGCGATGGGTCGGCTGGTAGAGCGACAGGCAGGGGCTTCCTTTGAACGCGGCCAGTTCGGCCAGGCTCGCCCAGGTGAGTGTGCCGGGCGTGTGGGTGGTTTTCATGGGGGTTTCCTTTTGTGTGTCTGTGGCCTGGCGGCATGCAGCGACTGGGCACGCTGCGCGCTCGCGCAACGAGAGGACAAAACGCGCCGTGCTGGGCGACCATTCACTCTGCCCAGCTCGCGTGAACCTGTCTGTGCGACAGCGAACACGCGCGCCAAGCCGCACGGCAGACGGTTGAGACAAACGGGGAAATTTTTTATAAGCTGTCATGCTTGGTGCCATGCCTGCACAGTCCCAACCAGAACCCTTTCGTGTGCTCACCGTCAACATCCACAAGGGATTCAACGCCTTCAATCGGCGCTTCGTGTTGCGCGAATTGCGCGAGGCGGTGCGCGCGGTGGGCAGCGATCTGGTGTTCCTGCAGGAGGTCGGGGGAGAGACGGGGCCCGCAGGCGCGGCCGATATCGGCGCGCAGTACGAGTTTCTGGCCGACGAGATCTGGCACGACCACGCCTACGGCCGCAACGCGGTGGCCCAGGGGCAGGACCACGGCAATGCGGTGTTGTCTCGGTTGCCGGTGCTGCGAAGTGTGAACCACGACGTGTCGCTGCCAGGGTCCGAGCCGCGCGGGTTGCTGCACTGCGTGCTGGCCCAGCCGGCGGGCCAGCCGGACTTGCACGCGATTTGCGTGCACCTGGGGCTCAGCGAGGCCCACCGGTACCACCAGCTGGTGCGGCTGTGCGGCGCGGTCCGCCACAGCGTGCCCGCCAACGCGCCCCTGGTCGTCGCTGGCGACTTCAACGACTGGCGCTCCCGCGCCGACGCGCTGTTGGCGCCGTGCGGGCTGGTCGAAGTCTTCCGCCAGGCGCAAGGGCGCCATGCACGCAGCTTTCCGGCGCGCATACCGCTGCTTCGGCTCGACCGCATCTACGTGCGCGGCGCCATTGCACACCGTCCGCTGCCGCTGCCGCGCCAACCCTGGGCACGGCTGTCCGACCACGCACCCCTGGCGGCCGAGATTGACCTGGCGGTGCTGCCGTGAACTCGCACTGGCTGCCCGACAACCGCACCACGCTGCTCGAGAGCGGCGAGGCTTACTACCCGCGGGTCTTCGACGCCATCGCTGCGGCCGAACACGAGGTACTGCTGGAGACCTTCATCTTGTTCGACGACGAGGTCGGTCGCGCGCTGCAGCAAGCCTTGCTGTGCGCTGCGGGTCGCGGGGCCACGGTGCATGTGATGGTGGATGGCTGGGGCTCGCCCGACCTGGCGCCGTCGTTCACTGGCCCGCTGCTTGCAGCAGGTATTCAACTGCGCAGCTACGAGCCCGCTGAGGTGCTGTTTGGCACCCGCGTCAACATGCTGCGCCGCATGCACCGCAAGCTCGTCGTCGTCGACGCCCGCGTGGCCTTTGTCGGCGGCATCAACTACTCGGTCGATCAGTTGGCCGAGTCTGGGCCGCTGGGCATGCTGGACTATGCGGTCGAAGTCCAGGGCCCGTTGGTCAAACAGATCCACGCCTTCTGCCGCGCCAGTCTGGACGCGCCGCAGCCCCCACGCTCGCTGTGGCTGCAGCGCTGGCGTGCGGGCCGCCGCGACACAGGTGAGCTGGGCGACAAGGCCGCTGCTGCGTTGGCCGCCTTCGTCACGCGCGACAACAACCACAATCGCACCGACATCGAACGTCATTACCGCGTGGCGATACGCGGCGCTCGCCAGCGTGTGCTGATCGCCAACGCCTACTTTTTCCCTGGCTACCGGCTGCTGCGCGATCTGCGCCGTGCGGCGCGCCGGGGCGTGCAGGTCGACCTGATCCTGCAAGGGCGACCCGATCAGCCCTGGGTGCGCAGCGCCTCGGAACTGCTCTACCGCTATCTGATGCGCGCGGGTGTTCGCGTGCACGAGTACCGTGAGCGCCCGCTGCACGCCAAGGTGGCGGTGATCGACGATCACTGGGCAACGGTGGGATCGAGCAACCTCGACCCGACCAGTCTGGGCCTGAACCTCGAAGCCAACGTTTTTGTGCGCGACGAGTACTTCGCGGGGCAGTTGCGCGAACGGCTCGACCAGCTGATGCAGCAGCACTGCGAGTGCGTGCAAGTGCCGCCGCTGGGACCCTGGGGCTCGGCCTGGATGGCGGTGCGCAATCTTGTCGTCTTCCACGCCATGCGCCGCTTTCCCGTCTGGGTCCGGCTGTTGCCGACGCGTACGCCGCGGGTCGTCACACTGCGTAGAGACGCGCCATGAACGCGCCGGGCCGTTCCCCAGCGCGAATACCGCAGCGCACAGCGTGAACGGCAATCGATGAAGCCGGCCGCAGATCGAGCTTGGTGGTGGCTCAAGCGGACAGCGCCCTGGGTGCTGGCGGGGCTGGTGCTGACGCTGGTTGCATTCGAGGCGCGCCAGGTCGACTGGCCCGATGTCTGGCGGGCGCTGCGGGCGCAGTCGCCCAGCTGGCTGGCGGGCGCAGCGGCGCTGTCGCTGTGCAGCTATGGTCTGTACGCCACCTTCGACCTCATCGGACGCCGGCTCACCGGCCACCGGCTGCCGGTATCGCAAACGCTCGGCATCGCTGCCATCAGCTATGCCTTCAACCTCAACCTCGGCGCCTGGGTGGGGAGCCTGGCGCTGCGTCTGCGTCTGTACACACGCTGGGGGTCGCTGCCGGTACCTACCGTAGTGCAAATCGTCGCCCACAGCATGGTGACGAACTGGCTGGGCTACCTGTGGGTCGGCGGTGCCGTGCTGCTGTGGGCGCCGCCCACGCTGGCACAAAACGGGCTGCTGTCTGCCGACTGGCTGCGAGCCATCGGGCTGGTGATGGTGGGAGCGGCGCTCGCCTACCTGGCGCTGTGTCAAGGCGCGCCGAAGCGACAACTCACCTGGCGGGGGCATCGGTTGGTGCTGGCCAGCGGTCGCCTGGCCGCCTGGCAGGCGGCAGTGGGCGGTGCCAACTGGCT
>JBLIJY010000072.1:0-8994 GCA_047636095.1 Hydrogenophaga sp.
GAAATTGCACCTGATCACCAGCGATCAGCGGCTGGCCCAGGAGTTACAGCAAAACGAGATGATCGCTTCGCTGCGCCGGCCTGACGGTTCGCTGGATGTCGAGGCCTATCGCCAACTCGTGGCGCGTCAGGGCATGACGCCTGCGATGTTCGAAGCGCGGGTGCGTGCCGACCTGTCGACGCGCCAGGTGTTGCAGGGTATCGCGGGCTCCAGCTTCGCCTCGCCAGCGCTGGCCCAGGTGTCGCTCAACGCGTTCTTCGAGCAGCGCGAGGTGCGCGTGGTCCAGTTTCCGGCCAGCGACTTTGTCGCGCGCGTGACCCTCAGCGATGCTGATATTGAGACGTTCTACAGCGCCAATCCGCAGCTGTTTCAAGCGCCCGAGCAAGCCGATATCGAGTACCTGGTGTTGGACGCTGCTGCGTTGGAGTCAGGCGTGACGCTCAACGAGACCGATGTGCGCGCCTACTACGACCAGAACGCTGCCCAACTCTCCGGTAACGAAGAGCGCCGCGCCAGCCACATTCTGCTGACGGTAGCGCCCGGTGCGCCAGCGGCCGACAAAGACGCCGTGAAAGCCCGTGCCGAGGCTTTGTTGGCGCAGATTCGCCAGGCGCCGGAAACGTTTGCCGAGCTGGCCAAGGCGAACTCACAAGACCCCGGCTCGGCAGCCAACGGTGGCGACCTCGATTTCTTCTCGCGCGGCGCCATGGTCAAGCCATTTGAAGACGTGGTGTTTGCCCTCAAAAAGGACGAGGTGTCGGCGCCAGTGGAAACCGAATTTGGCTATCACCTCATCAAGCTGACCGACATCAAGGCACCCGAGACAAAGCCTTTTGAGGAAATGCGGGCCCAGATCGAGACCGATCTGAAGAAGCAGCAAGCCCAAAAGCTCTTTGCAGAAAACGCCGAGGCATTCAGCAATCTTGTGTACGAGCAAGGCGACAGCCTCGCGCCTGCTGCCGAGCGCTTCAAGCTCGTGGTGCAGACCGCCAAAGGCCTGACGCGCCAACCCCAGGCGGGTGGAGGCGTGTTGTCCAACGAACGTTTGCTGAGCGAGATTTTTGCGCTCGAATCGGTGGAGAAAAAACGCAACGTGGCGGCGGTGGAGACGCGGTCTGGGCAATTGACCACAGCCCGCGTTGTGCAATACAGCCCAGCGCGCACCAAACCGCTGGCGGAAGTGAAGGAAAATGTGCGCCAACGGCTTGTGGCGCAACGCGCAACCCAGATGGCGCAGGAAGAGGGCGCCAGCAAACTCGCTGCCTGGAAGGCCGCGCCCGACAGCGTAGCCTTGCCTGCTGCCGTGGTCGTTTCGCGCGAAAAGGCGCAGGGATTGCCCAGCGCGGTGCTCAACGCGGTGCTCAGTGCAGACCCCACCCAGCTGCCTGTCTGGAAGGGTGTGAGCCTGGGAGATCAAGGCTATGCCGTGGTGAAGGTGGAGAAAATTTTGCCGCGCGAATCCCGTGACGCCAACGCGCGGCAGCAAGAGGTGCAGCAGTATGGCCAGTGGTGGGCCAGCGCCGAAGGCCAGGCCTATTACAACGCGTTGAAAGACCGCTTCAAGGCGCGTATCGACGTCCCCGCACCCAAGCCCGCATCGGGCGTGGCGGGTTAATGGGACGCTGCCGGCATTCGCTCAGGGCGGCTGGATTCTTGCCGCTATAATCAAGAGCTTGCGGTGGCTGTAGCTCAGTTGGTAGAGTCCAGGATTGTGATTCCTGTTGTCGTGGGTTCGAGCCCCATCAGTCACCCCATATGAATCAACGACTTAGCCCGGTTTCGACCGGGCTTTGTCATTTCTGGCCCTCGCTTGTGGATGCAATCTGTAAGCGACATGGCAAGATCCAGACGGTCCGTGCCACTTGGCCGAGCACTTGCAGCGCTTGCAGGTCATCGCAGGCGTTGGCTCAGGGGCGCGGTTGGTATCTTCAAGCCCTTCAGCAGTTCACCTGCTCACTGGCAACAGCTCATTGATTTGTGTCTGCCACCCTGCCTAGCCGCCCTCAAGGGCGGTAACCCATCGACATCGACCCAAAATTCAGGCCAGAGCGTTTGACTGGCAAGGTCCCTCTTGACGTTGCTTAGCGCCTACAGGCGGTTACTGCGGTGGCGTTTTTTGAGGATGTGGGGATCGGTCGCTGGGTCGCGTGCAACGGCGGTGCTTTGCGCAGCCTCACGTTTGATCCGCTCCCAGTCAATGTCGCCTGCTATTGCGTCAGGCATGTGTGGTCTCCTACCCTTGCGCCGTGATGCGTTGGCTTGAACGCTTGCCTGGCCTCTTGGGTTTTGAGACCTTCACGGTGAGCGCCATGCCTGCCGTTGCGGCCATGTCAATGAGGGTGTCCTGTGAGAACAGGTTGAACTTGCCTCGCATCAGGTCGGAGATACGGGGCTGCGTCACCCCGAACAGCTCTGCTGCGTGGGCCTGAGTCACTTCCTGCTCACGAATGACTTTTGACAGATTCATCATCAGTGCTGAGCGCGCCCGCATGCTGGCTGCTTCCTGGGGGGTGTCTGCGATGGCATCCCATACGCTGGTGAATTTTCGCTTGTCGGTCATGGTGCGATTTCCTTCAACTATCTTTGAGGCGCTTCTCGGCAAGGTCGATGTCTCGTTTGGCGGTCCGCTTCGTTTTCTTCTGGAAGCAGTGAAGGACGTACACAGCGCCCGCGAACTTGGCCACGGACACCACGCGAAAGGCGCCCGTTTCATCCCACCCCTGCAACTCAAAAACGCATGCGTCAATCGTGGGCATGGGCTTCGCCTCGTCGCGGTCATAGAGCCGAGCTTGGCAGCTTCGCAGGCCAGGGTGCGTGCGGCGATTGGCTCGAAAAAAAGGCTGCCTCGGCGGCAGCCCTTTTTGCAGATGATCGCGAACCGGCTCAGTTGGAGAACGCTGCAATCCCGGTGATCGCGCGGCCCAAGATTAGCGCGTGCACATCATGAGTGCCTTCGTAGGTATTAACCACCTCCAGGTTCACTAGGTGGCGGGCCACGCCAAACTCGTCGCTGATGCCGTTGCCGCCCATCATGTCGCGCGCCAGGCGGGCGATGTCGAGTGCCTTACCGCAGCTGTTGCGCTTCAGGATGCTGGTGATTTCCACCGAGGCCGTGCCTTCGTCCTTCATGTGGCCCAGGCGCAGACAGCCCTGCAGGCCGAGGCTGATTTCGGTCAGCATGTCGGCCAGCTTTTTCTGGATCAGCTGGTTGGCGGCGAGCGGGCGACCGAACTGCTGGCGGTCCATCACGTACTGGCGGGCGCGGAAGTAGCAGTCTTCGGCGGCGCCGAGCGCACCCCAGGCGATGCCGTAGCGCGCGCTGTTCAAGCAGGTGAACGGGCCTTTGAGACCGCGCACCTCAGGGAAGGCGTCTTCTTCGGGGCAGAACACGCCGTCCATCACGATTTCGCCGGTGATACTGGCGCGCAGGCCCACCTTGCTGTGGATGGCCGGGGCGCTCAGGCCCTTGGTGCCCTTATTCAGGATGAAGCCGCGGATGGCGCCTTCGTCGTCCTTGGCCCAGACCATGAACACGTCGGCAATCGGGCTGTTGGTGATCCACATCTTGCTGCCGCTGAGCGAGTAGCCGCCGGGCACTTTTTTGGCGCGGGTCACCATGCTGGCCGGGTCGGAGCCGTGGTTGGGCTCGGTGAGGCCGAAGCAGCCGATCCACTCGCCAGTGGCGAGCTTGGGCAGATATTTTTGCTTCTGCGCTTCTGTCCCAAATTCGTTGATGGGCACCATCACCAGTGAGCTCTGCACGCTCATCATGCTGCGGTAGCCTGAATCGACCCGCTCCACCTCGCGCGCCACCAAGCCATAGCAGACGTAGTTCAACCCAGCGCCGCCGTATTCCTCGGGGATGGTGGCACCAAGCAGACCGAGCTCGCCCATTTCACGAAAGATGGCAGCGTCGGTCTTCTCGTGGCGGAACGCCTCGGTCACACGGGGCAGCAGCTTTTCCTGGCAGTAGGCGCGGGCGGCGTCCATCACCTGGCGCTCGTCACTGGTGAGCTGATCGCTGAGGTGAAATGGATCTTCCCAGCTGAAGCTGGCTTTGGTGGTGACTTTGACGGGGGAAAGCATGGTGGTTGTCTCCGGGTTGGGGTTTTCAATGGGAAACATTGTCTCCCGAGCCTGCATACTTGTCTAATATGGATCATGTATCCAACAATACAAAAAGCATATTCATGGAATTCCGGCACCTGCGGTGTTTTCTGGTGCTTGCCGAGGAGCTGCACTTTGGGCGGGCCGCTTCGCGCCTGGGCCTGACCCAGCCGCCGCTCTCGCTCAACATCCAGCAGCTCGAAGCCTCGGTGGGCGCGCAGCTGTTTGCCCGCAACAGCCGCGGCGTGGCGCTCACTGCGGCCGGTCAGGCCTTCTTGCCGCAAGCCCGCGCGCTGCTGGAGCAGGCGGCTCAGGCTGCGCGCGAAGCCCGTGAAGTGGCTGAGGGCGTGAGTGGCAGCCTGCGAGTGGGTTTTGCTGGCACGGTGCTGTACCGCGGATTGCCGCAGATGTTGCAGGCGTTCACGGCCGCCAACCCCCGTTTGCGGCTGGTGCTGCGCGAGATGAGTTCAAGCGACCAGCTGATCGACCTGCATCACGATCGGCTCGACCTGGGCTTTGTGCACACCACCCGCGTGCCGTCGGGGTTTGGCCAGATTCTGGTGTCGAGCCAGCCGTTTGTGGCCTGCTTGTCGGCGGCGCATCCGCTGGCGC
Organism: Hydrogenophaga sp.; assembly: GCA_047636095.1. Lineage (GTDB taxonomy): Bacteria > Pseudomonadota > Gammaproteobacteria > Burkholderiales > Burkholderiaceae_C > Hydrogenophaga. The sequence goes on from JBLIJY010000072.1 coordinate 4,720, forward strand.
GCAAGCGGCGTCTTTCCCTGAATGCCTTGGCTGGCGAGCCGTTTGCCATGGTGACGCGCGCTGTTTCGCCCGACTACCACGACCGCATCCTCGGCCTGTGCGCTGGCGCGGGTTTTGCGCCTGAGCAGCGCTACGAGCTGCGGCACTGGCTGAGCGTGGTCTCGGTGGTGTCGCAGGGGTTGGGTGTGGGCCTGGTGCCAGCCTCTTTGCAGTCGGCTGGCGTGCCCGGGGCGGTGTTTGTTGCGCTGGACACGGTTACCCCGCCGTACGAAACCCAATGCCTGTGGCATGCCGCCCGTGGCGCGAGCGCGCAACAGATGCCAGCACTGGGGGCATTTTTGCAGGTGGTTCGCGCCGCAGCGCAGCCCGCATAAAGTGAGAGGAATTCATGAACAAGGAAAACACCATGATCCAAGACACCGATACCCCCCAGACCTTGGTGCTCGGCGGCGGCTGCTTCTGGTGCACCGAGGCGGTGTACGTGGGCGTCAAAGGCATCACCGATGTCGAGTCCGGCTACAGCAACGGGCAGGAAACCGCCCCGAGCTATGAACAAGTGTGCACCGGGCGCACCGGCTGCAACGAGGTGGTCAAGCTCCGCTACGACCCGGCCCAGATCAGCACGCGCGAGATCCTGGAAATTTTCTTTGTGATCCACGACCCGACCACGCCGAACCGCCAAGGCAACGACGTGGGCACCCAGTACCGCAGCGGTATTTACTTCACCACCGACGAGCAGCGCGCCGTTGCCCAAACCTTGATCGACGAGCTCACCGCCGACAAGGCGTTTGGCGCCCGGATCGTCACCGAGTTGGTGCCGCTGGCGAACTACTTCCCGGCCGAGGATTACCACCAGGATTTCTTTGAGCGCAACCCGCACCAGGGCTATTGCATGGCGGTGGCCGCGCCCAAGGTGGCGAAGTTTCGCAAGACGTTTGCGCGGTTGACGAAGTGAGCGGCCCTTCGCTGTGACAACTTGCGCATCGATCAAAACGGCTGCCAGCTGAGCCTGCTCTCCATCGTTTTCGCCAGCAGTTGAACCACCATGCCCACCCTGATTTTTGTCTACGGCACGCTGAAAGAAGGATTTCCCAACTTCTCCCTCAACCCGGGCCGGCGCATTCCAGGCAGCTTTCGCACGCGCCAGCCGTTTCCGTTTTACGTCGTTCAGCTGCCGGTTGAAGAGCGGGCCCCCTGGCTCGTCAACAGCCCAGGGCAGGGCGTGCAGGTGTCGGGGCAGGTCTTCGAGGTGGACGACGCGATGCTGCAGTCCATGGACACGTTTGAAGAGGTGGGTGCGCTGAGCGGGTATGTGCGCTTGGCGTTGGAGCTGGAGTCGGCCCAGCTGGACGCAGGCGTGCTGCGCGCCGATGCGTACATGAAAGAGCAGCACCAACTCGTCGAATGTCTGCTGATTGAAGGCCCGTTTGCCGACTACACCGCCGAGCTGGCGGTGGGCTACCGGCTGGAGCTGCCTTAGACCTTCACGGCGGACTTCACCGGTCGCGGCTGGGTTAGCTTGGGCCACAGCACAATCACCGCCAACCCGGCCAGCACCAGCGCCGCCGCTTGCAGCTTCCAGGGTTGCAGCGCCTCGCCCAGCGCCAAAGCAGAGGCGCCCATGCCGAACACCGGTACCAGCAGCGCCATGGGCGTGACTTGCGCGGCGCTGTGGCGAGACAGCAGCCAGTTCCACACGCCATAGCCAAACAGCGTGTTGCCCACCGCCTGCCAGACCACCGTTGCCCAGACCGCAGGGCTGGTCTGCTGCACCACACTCAACATCACCGTCGGCGAGCCCTCCTGCCACCATGAGAGCGCGAACAGCGGCGGCACCGCGAAGGCGCTGCTCCACACCACGAAGTGCAGCATGTTGACCCGCCCCACCGATTTGGCAACCAGGTTGGCACAGGCCCAAGAGAGCGCGGCCGTCAGCACGATGAGCACACCGAGGCCGGTGACGGCCGCATTGAGGTGGCTGGCGATCACGCCCAGCCCGCCTACTGCCAACAGCAGGCCGGCCACCTGGTACAGGCGCAGGGACTCGCGCCAGATCAGCAGCGCTAGGCCAATGGTGAAAAACACCTGCATCTGGATCACCAGCGAAGCCATGCCGGGCGAGATGCTGCTGCGCATAGCGAGGAACAGCAGCGCAAACTGGCCCACGCCGAGCAGCATGCCAAATGCCACCAGCCGGCTCCAGGGCACGGCCGGACGCGGCATGAACAACATCCACGGCAGTGCTGAGAGGGCAAAGCGCAGGGTGGCGAGCAGGAATGGGGGTAGCGCGTCCAGACCCCAGCGGATCACCACAAAGTTGGTGCCCCAGACGAAGACCACCGCGAGGGCGAGCAGGATGTGAGTGAAGGGCAAACGGTGGCCGTGGGTGACATCAGCGCGTCGCAGTATAGGACTGCGAATGCTCCGCTGCGGGCCGCGTGGGCCTCACCTCATGGGGTGACGATGGCCCGCACGAGCGCCTGCGTGTTGAGGCGCATCATGCTGAGATAACTGCCAGCCTGCCCGCTGGGCTCGGAGAGCGAGTCCGAGTACAGCCGCCCCGCAGGACGTACACCGGTCTCGCGCCCAAGCTGCTCGATCAGGCGCGGATCGGAAATGCTCTCAACGAACAGGGCCTTGATGTTCTCTTGTCTGATTTGACGCACCAGTTGCCCCACGCCCTTGGCTGAGGCCTCGCTGTCGGTGCTCATGCCTTGCGCTGCCAGGAAGGTCACGCCATAGGCCTTGGCGTAGTAGCCAAAGGCGTCGTGCGAGGTGATGACCTTGCGCTGTGCAGCGGGAATGGCGGCCCAGGCACCCGCAATTTCTGTGTCCAGCGCTTGCAGTTGTACGGTGTACGCAGCGGCGTTGCGGCGGTAGGCGTCGCAGCGAAGCGCATCGGCTTCGCACAGACCTTTGGCGATGTTGCTCACGTAGGTGATCACGTGGCGCGGGTTCTGCCAGGCGTGGGGGTCGACGTCGCCGTGATCGTGGCTGTGGCCGCCGTGTCCGGCTCCCTTCTGCGGTGCGATGCCCTGGCTGACCACGATCTGGCGGCCTTGGTAGCCAGCGGTCTTGAGCAGGCGGCTCATCCAGCCCTCGAAGCCCAAACCGTTCGAGAAGATCACCTGTGCCTGCGCCACCATGCGTGCCTGCGCCGGCGTGGGTTGGAACACATGGGCGTCGGCACCGGGGCCCACCAGCACCTCGACCGCCACATGTTCGCCGCCGACCTGGCGCACCAGGTCGCCCAGGATGCTGAAGCTGGCGACCGCGCGCAGGGGCTGGCCAGCCGTGCTTTGCGCCAACGCAGGTAGGCTGAGCGGCACCAGGAGGGCGAGGGACAGCAGGTGGCGGTGGGTGTGCAGCGGTTTCATGGGTTGCTTTCGGAATCAGGCTTGCAGGTGGGAGGAAGGGCGTTGCTGGGCGCGTAGGCCAAACGGTGCCAGCAGCATCGAGACGAGGTAGGCCACACCCAGACACAGCACGATGGTGGGGCTGGTGGGCCAGTCGGCGTGGTACGAGATCAACAGGCCGCTGGCGCTGGCCAGCAGGGCCAGTGCGCTGGCCAGCGCCAGCAGGGGGAGCAGACTGCGCACCCAAAAGCGCGCGGTGGCGGCGGGCAGCACCATGATGCCCACGGCCATCAGCGTGCCCAGCGCATGAAAGCCGGCCACCAGGTTGATGACCAGCAGCCCCAGAAAGCCGTAGTGCGCCACGGGCGACAAAGCGCTGACCCGGCGCAGAAACCTGGGGTCCAGGCACTCCAGCACCAGCGGGCGAAACAGCAGCGCACCCGCCACCAGCGTGGTCGCAGCGATACCGGCGAGCAGGGAGAGCGCGGCGTTGTCTAGCGCCAGCACGGTGCCAAAGAGCACGTGCAGCAGATCGACGCTGTTGCCGCGCACCGAGACGATCAGCACGCCCAGCGCCAGCGAGAGCAGGTAGAAGGCGGCCAGGCTGGTGTCTTCGCGCAGCACCGTGTGGCGCGCCACCAGCCCCGAGCCCATGGCCACGCCCAGACCGGCCACCACGCCGCCGATCGTCATGGCGGTGAGCGACAGCCCGGCCGCGAGGTAGCCGATGGCCGCGCCGGGCAGGATGGCGTGAGCCATGGCGTCGCCGGTCAGGCTCATGCGGCGCAGCATCAGAAACACGCCCACAGGGGCGGCGCTCACCGAAAGCAGCAAACAGCCAAGCAGGGCGCGGCGCATGAAGTCGAACTCGATGAACGGACCCGCCAGCGCCTGAAACAGGCTGCTCAAGGCGGTCATG
>JBLIJY010000073.1:0-8942 GCA_047636095.1 Hydrogenophaga sp.
GGGTGACCAGGTTCCAGACAAACTCGCCAGTGGCCTGCACATTGCGCACCGAGTCTTTGTGACCGATGCTGCAAAACCCAACGATGGGCGGCGTGTAGTTGAACGCGTTGAAGAAGCTGTAGGGCGCCAGGTTAAGCACGCCGTCGGCCGCGCGGGTCGACACCCAGCCGATGGGCCGTGGGCCGACGATGGCGTTGAACGGATCGTGTGGCAGGCCGTGGCCCTGGGTGGGTTCGTAGAAGTGGGTGGATTCGTTCATGCTCACATTTCAGGTCATCAAAGGGACGCTTGTGAAAGACATAAGCGACAAGGAAGGGAAGCGTACCTGTCTTTCATGGTCTGCCTCGGTGTCTTGCTCCAGGCGCTGACCGAAGCAGTCAGCACGGCGGGGCACGCGTTGTCAGCCGCCTGGGTATGTACTCGGGTGCAAAAGCGGCCATGGGTCGGTTGCGCGGCATTCAGATGTGCACCGCGTTCGGCCACGTCAAGGGTGGGGCTTTTGACCTTTGTCCACCCAGTTCAGCTGCTTCCCAGGCGCGTGGGTTTGCGCCGGGCCTGAATGGCGATTCGTGTGCTGCAGCTGGCTTGCACAACCGCTGCACGAGAGATCGCGTTACGCTGCTTCAGCCGGTGCGGGTTCTCCGCGTGTCTTCCACATGGAAAACAGCACGCCACCAGCGATAAGACCGAATGTCACGGTCAACGAAATCACCGATGGGATCTTGCCAATGATGCCGACCAGGAAAATCTTGCTGCCAATAAAAACCAGCACCATCGAGAGTGCGTATTTCAGATATTCGAAGCGATGAATCATGGCAGCCAAAGCGAAGTACAGCGCACGCAGTCCCAGAACAGCAAAAATGTTGCTGGTGTAAACAATGAACGGGTCGGTGGTGATGGCGAAGATCGCTGGCACCGAATCAACTGCAAACACCACATCGACAAATTCGATCAACACCAGTGCCAGAAACAACGGTGTGGCAAAGCGCACCACCTTGCCGGTTTGTGGGTCTGGCTTGTGCACAAAAAAGTCGTGACCATGCAACTCATCGGTGACCTTCATGCGCTTGCGCAAGAACTTCAAGATGGGGTTGGTGTGAATGTCGGGCATGTTGTCGGCAATGATCCACATCTTGACGCCTGTGTAAACCAGGAAAGCGCCAAAGATATAAAGAACCCAGCTGAAGTTGCTGACCAAGGCCGCGCCAAAACCAATCATGATGGCCCGCAGCACAATTACCCCCAGAATGCCCCAGAACAGCACCCGATGCTGGTATTGCCGAGGAATGGCAAAGTAACTGAAAATCAATGCGATGACAAAGACGTTGTCCATCGACAAAGATTTTTCAATCAGAAAGCCGGTGAAGTAGTGCATGCCGCTGGTTGAGCCCAAGTACCACCACACCCAGGTACCGAACATCAAAGCTACACTGATATAGCCGGCTGACAGCAACAGGCTTTCCTTGACACCGATTACATGATCGTCTTTGTGTAGGACACCCAAGTCAAATGCGAGCAATGTAACGACGATGCTCAGGAAAAGCAGCCATATCCAGGTGGGCTTGCCCAAAAAGTCGGCTGTTAGAAAAGTAAGAAGAATGTCCATGATGTTCTTTCAAAGGATGATGGTCGCGACAGTTCCCACGCCTGATAGACCGCCGAAAACCCCGAGCAGCACGATATCGCGTTTCTCGTTGCCCAAGCGCCAAGCTTGGAAAGTCACCACCACCAAGGTGATGGTCAGGATGGCGAGAAACAGGGTGCTGGTGTTCAAATCGATGGGAGTCATGATGGATTCAAGGCGTGATGTCGAATAAGCCTTTGGGGCAATAAAAAGATGCAGCAACAAGATTCGTTAATTGCCATTGGGCACTACGCAAACAACCGTGCTTGCTGGTGCCCAATGCAGCACCATGACAACGCGGGACTGAACGCCCAAAAAGCACGGTACCGGCAGGCCTGCTGGGTACGCAAAGCACGCCATCACCTTGACGGGGTGGGGCTGAGCAGCAAAGCACCCCGCATTCTCGGGAAAAGAATAATCCTATAAAACCAGTATATCCAGCAGATTAAGTTCGATTTTTTCGAACTGTGGAGGTCATGCTGAATGACCACTGATCGTTCTGTTTTTGTGCTGCTGCCGAGGCGTGGGGGTGGAGCACGCATTCAGATGATTGGCTTGGTGTCGCAACACGCCAGCCAAAGCGCTGTCGCTGCCGGGCACAATGCGCCCATGCCCCAGCCCGTCAGTGCGTCGCCCGAAAAACAGCCCACCGCCAAGCCCCTGTCTGCCCCGCAAAAAGCCCTGCGCAAACTCGGTCTGGTGCGCGCGATCGACCTGGCGCTGCACCTGCCGCTGCGCTACGAAGACGAGACGCGCATCGTGCGGCTGTGCGATGCGCGCGACGGTGAGGTGGTGCAATTCGAAGGCACCGTGATCCAGACCGAAGTTGTCCTGCAACCGCGCCGCCAGCTGCTGGTGACGCTGGACGACGGCACCGACACCTGCACGCTGCGCTTTTTCAGTTTCTTTCCCGGGCACCAGAAAACGCTGGCGGTGGGTGAGCGGGTGCGCGTGCGCGGCGAGGTGCGCGGCGGCTTCATGGGCCGCACCATGATGCACCCGGCGTTTCACGCCGCCGGTGGCGAGTTGCCCGAGGCGCTCACCCCCGTCTACCCCACCAGCGCACAACTGCCCCAGGCTTACCTGCGCAAGGTGGTGGCCAGCGGCCTGGCGCATGCCGATCTGTCTGAGACCCTGCCGCCTGAACTGCTGGGCGGCTTGCAGGCCGTGGTGCAAAACAGCGAAGGCGCGCTGTTCACCCTGCGCGACGCGCTGCGCTACCTGCACCAACCCGGTCCCGAGGTGTCGCTGGCCGCGCTCGAAGACCGCAGCCACCCCGCCTGGCAGCGGCTGAAAGCCGAGGAACTGCTGGCGCAGCAGCTCTCGCAGCTCACTGCCAAGCGCGAGCGCGACGCCTTGCGCGCGCCCGCTCTGCGTGCCGAGCCCGGCGGTTTGCACGAACAATTGCTCGCGGTGTTGCCGTTTGCGCTCACCGCCGCACAGCGCCGCGTGGGCGCCGAGATCGCCGCCGACATCGCGCGCCCGGTGCCCATGCACCGCCTGTTGCAGGGCGATGTGGGATCGGGCAAGACGGTGGTGGCGGCACTGGCTGCGGCCATCGCCATCGACTCGGGCTGGCAGTGTGCGCTGATGGCGCCCACCGAAATTCTGGCCGAGCAGCACTTCGCCAAACTCGTCGGCTGGCTCGACCCGCTGCTCGCCCCCCTGGGCAAACGGGTGGCCTGGCTCACCGGCAGCCAAAAAACCAAGCAGCGCCGCGACATGCTGGCGCTGATTGCCAGCGGCGAAGCGGCGCTGGTGGTGGGCACCCACGCGGTGATCCAGGACCAGGTGCAGTTCCAGAACCTGGCGCTGGCCATCATCGACGAGCAGCACCGCTTTGGCGTGGCGCAGCGGCTGGCGCTGCGCAGCAAGATGGGTCCGGCCGCAAGCGACGGGGGGGAGCCCCATCTCCTCATGATGACCGCTACCCCGATCCCGCGCACGCTCGCCATGAGCTACTACGCCGACCTCGATGTCTCCACCATCGACGAGCTGCCGCCCGGGCGCACGCCCATCGTCACCAAGGTGATCGCTGACCAGCGCCGCTGGGACGTGATTGCCCGCATCGGCGCGCAAGTGGCTGAGGGACGGCAGGTCTATTGGGTCTGCCCGCTGATCGAGGAAAGCGAAGCGCTCGATTTGTCCAACGCCACGCAAACGCATGCCGATCTCAGCGAGGCCCTGCCCGGTGTGCTGGTGGGCTTGCTTCACTCCCGCATGACACCGGCGGAGAAAAAAGCGGTGATGGCGTTGTTCAAGGACGGCCAGATCGGCCTGCTGGTGTCCACCACCGTGATCGAGGTGGGTGTGGACGTGCCCAACGCCTCGCTCATGGTGATCGAGCACGCCGAGCGGTTCGGCCTGTCGCAGCTGCACCAGTTGCGCGGCCGGGTGGGGCGCGGCGCGGCGGCTTCGGCCTGCGTGCTGCTCTACACCCCGCCTGAGGGCGGGCGCCTGGGCGAGACCGCGCGAGAGCGCTTGAAGGCCATGGCCGAAACCAACGATGGATTTGAGATTGCCCGGCGCGACCTGGAGATTCGCGGCCCCGGCGAATTCCTCGGCGCGCGCCAGTCGGGCGCGGCCATGCTGCGCTTTGCTGATCTCGCCACCGACGGCCATCTGCTGGCCTGGGCGCGCGAGGCCGCCGCCCACATGCTGCGCCAGCACCCGGGCGCTGCCGAGCGCCACATCGCGCGCTGGCTCGGTACCAAGGCGGAATTCCTCAAGGCCTGAGGCTGCCGCCTGGCCCCTGCACCGAACGGCGTGCGTCAGGCGGCTGGCCGCAGCGTCGACTCGGGCGGGCCGAACACGCGGTCGAAGCACCAGGTGAACACCACTGTGTAGAACAGGAAGAACACCATGATGCCCACATCGGCGAGCAAGGCCTCCCACAGGCCGATGTCCAGCCACCAGGCCATCACTGGCACCACGATCAGGCCAAGTCCGATCTCAAAGCCAATGCCGTGAACGGCGCGACGCTGCCAGGTCCGCTGGCCGCTGACTTGTCGCGCCTCCCAGGCTTCGAACAGCGCGTTGAACGTGAAATTGAAAGCCAGCGCAATCAGGGAGAGCAGCACGGTGAGTGCCAGCGTGGACAAAGGGGAGCGGCCAAACAGCCACCACAGCACCGGCGCCACCAGCATCGTGGCGAACACTTCGTACAGCACGGACTGCAGCACACGGCGGCGCTTGGGGCTGAGGGATGGCGTCATGGGCAAACCCACAATGGTAGCCACCTTGTGGCTTCCCACCGGCCAGCGGGGATACCCACGCGTCACAGGCGCCTGCTGTGTCGTGGGTAACATCGGCGCTACCCATTTAAGAGGAGATCGCATGTTCCGTACCGCCATCGCAGGCAGCCTGCCCAAACCATCGTGGCTGGCCGAGACCGAAAAACTCTGGCCGCAGTGGAAGGCTCAAGGCCCCGAGCTTCAGCAAGCCAAGGCCGATGCCACCCTGCTGTGGATCAAGGCGCAGGAAGACGCGGGTCTGGACGTGATCGGTGACGGCGAGCAGGCACGCCAGCACTTCGTTCACGGCTTTGTCGAGCAGGTCGAAGGCATTGACTTCGTCAACAAGGTGACGATGGGCATTCGCAACAACCGCTACGACGCGCTGGTGCCGCAGGTGGTGGCGCCTTTGAGGCTCAAGGGCCGGGTACACGCCTTCGAAGCCCAGTTGGCCCGCAAGCACACCAAGCGCAAGCTCAAGTTCACGCTGCCCGGCCCCATGACCATCGTCGACACCGTGGCCGACCGCTACTACGGCGACAAGGTGAAACTGGCCATGGCGTTTGCCGAGCTGCTGAACCAGGAAGCGCTGGCGCTGCAGGCCGATGGCGTGGACATCATTCAGTTCGACGAGCCGGCGTTCAACGTCTACATGGCCGAGGCAGCCGACTGGGGCGTGGCTGCGTTGGAGCGCGCCGCACAGGGCCTCACCTGCACCACCGCGGTTCACATCTGCTACGGCTACGGCATCGAAGCCAACACGAAGTGGAAAGAGACGCTGGGCGACCAGTGGCGTCAGTACGAGCAGGTGTTTCCGGCGCTGGCCAAGAGCAGCATCCAGCAGGTGAGCCTGGAGTGCTTTAACTCGCATGTGCCGCCCGAGCTGATGCGCCTGCTCGAAGGCAAAGATGTGATGGTCGGTGTGATCGATGTCGCCAACCCAGAGATCGAAACCCCCGAGCAGGTGGCCGACACCATCGGGCTGGCTTTGAAGTACGTGCCCCGAGAGCGCCTGATCGCCTGCACCAACTGTGGCCTGGCACCCATGAGCCGCGAAGTGGCCATGGCCAAACTGGAAGCCCTGGGCAAGGGTGCAGCGCTGGCGCGCCAGCGCTACGGCGGCTGAGCCACAAGGAGCTGATGACATGAACACGCGTCAGAACCTGTCCCGTGTCGAGCCCGCCGACCTTGGCCTGTGCCCTGATCGCACGCAGCGCTTGCTGCAGGTGCTGCAAGGCGAAGTGGACCGCGGCTATATCCCGGGCGCCGTGGTGCTGCTGGCCCGCCACGGACAGATCGCGCTGCACCAGGCCATCGGCCAGCTCGACCCCGGCGCAGGTTCACCCATGACCACCGATGCGGTGTTCCGCATCTATTCCATGACCAAGCCGGTGGTGTCTGTCGCGGCCATGATGCTGGTCGAACAGGGCCGGTTGCTGCTGACCGACCCCGTGGCCAAGTACCTGCCCGAGTTCGCCAACCAGTCCGTGGCGGTGGAGCGTGGCACCGGGCTGACGCTGGAGCCCGTGGCGCAGTCTGCCACCGTGCAAGACCTGCTGCGTCACACCGCTGGCCTCACCTACGAATTCCTCGGCAGCGCCCATGTGCAGCGCCTCTACGCCCAGGCGCAGATCGGCTCGCGTGCACGAAGCAACGCCGCCTTCAGCGACACACTGGCCGCCATGCCCCTGTTTTACCAGCCCGGCAGCCAGTGGGCCTACAGCCGCGCCACCGATGTGCTGGGGCGTTTGCTGGAGGTGGTGAGCGGACAGACGCTGGGCGAACACCTGGCGCAAACCATCTTCGCACCGCTTGGCATGAAAGACACCGCCTTCAGCGTGCCTGAGGTCAGCCAGGCACGCATCGCTGAACCGTTTGCGCACGACCCCGATGGCGGTATCCCCATGCGGGTGCTGGACCCTCGCGAGGTACCGGCCATGGAAGCGGGTGGCGGTGGGCTCATGTCGACCACCCACGACTACGCGCGCTTTCTGCAGTGCCTGCTCAACCGCGGTCAACTCGATGGCGTGCGGTTGCTGGGCTCGAACACGGTGGACTTCATGACCGCCGACCACCTGGGCCACATCCCGAGCCACGACAGCCTGCTACCACCCGGTCACGGTTTTGGTCTGGGCTTTGCGGTGCGCACCCACGCCGGGGTCTCGGCCATGCCCGGCTCGGTGGGCACCTACCACTGGGGCGGTATCGCGGGCACCACCTTTTTCGTCGATCCGGCCGAAGACTTTTTCGGCATCCTCATGACGCAGGCGCCGAACCAGCGCGACCATGTGCGCCACCTGTTCCGCAACCTGGCCTACGCCACGCTGATCGACTGAGGCGCGTTGGGAACGCATTGGCAGCTCTTTTTCCTCCCCCAACCATCTCACGCATCCGTGGGCGACTTTGAATACGCTCTGAGTGCTGTCGTGCACGCAGCACCCCAGGCAAGGGCCCCGCTTACTGCCGTACCAGCAAGTCGCCCTCAACCTTCACGAGCGTGCCCACCGCGACCTGCGGATCTTCAGCGTAGTCGAAATCACGGGTGGCGCCTTCTTGCAGGCGCACCGTGACGCGGTAGATCTGGTTCTTGTCGATGTTGTTCTGGGCGCGGTTGCCGGCGTAAGCGCCGCCGATGGCGCCGATGATGCGCGCTGCGTCCTTACCGCTGCCGCCGCCCACCTGGTTGCCGAGTACGCCACCCAGCAAGCCCCCAGCAATGGTGCCGATGATGTTCTTCGGGTCGCTGTTTTGCGCCTCGATCAGCTTGACCGATTCCACCGTGCCGCAGGTGGCGCAGGCCAACGGCTGGCCGCCGCGCTGGTCTTGAGCCGACGCCATGTTGCCGTCGGTCTGATAACGCCGGGTCGATTCGCGACCGCTGTTGACCAAGTAGGCATCGGCTGTCAGCCCATCGCGCAGCCGGTCGCTGCGGCGCACCACGTAGAGGCCTTCGTAGCTGCCACGGCTGACTTCTCGCAAGGGCACGGCTTTGTCGATGCCGTCGATGGCCACACGTGCCTGGCCGCCAGGAAGCCCCTTCAGGACAAAGTTCACCTCCTCACCCGGACGCAGCCGGTTGGGTGCGGTGACCTGAAAGTCCGATATCGCGTTGCTGGATGCCGCCAGCACGTCCGGCGAACCCGCTTGCAGCGAACTCGCCAGCATCGCGCTGACGGTGCGCCCATTGCGCACGACATTGGCCGTGACGCGGGTGCGCTCGGTCAGTTGGTCACGCTGGCGAATGATGTAGCTGCCCTCGAACTGGCCCGGGCCTGTCTCCATCATCGCCACCGGGGCAGAAGCACCTTCGATCTGCAGCGTGGCTTTGGCGCCGGGTGTGGCGCGCAGTACGAACTTGAGTTCTTCACCCGGCCGCAACAGGCGCAGCGGCTCGACGCCGAACGACGAGATCGTGGCGCCGTTGTGAGCATTGGTCGTGGCGCGTGTCTGCGAGTGGGCCTGCATGGGTACCAGCATCGATGTGCTGGCGGCAACGGCCAGAGCCAAAACGGAAAGACGGGACTGAATGCTCATGCGTGAAACCTCTGAGGTTGGTTGGGTCCGACTCGGTCTGAGTTCGGAGCATCGCTTTGACTTGCCAGGCCCAGCGCGCCGGATTGCGCCTGAACACCAGCCAGGCGAGGAAGAGCCTGCTGTATTGCACCAAGTGCGCCGCAGCTTTTCCATTTAACGGCTTGCACCACACCAGCCGTGACAGTCGATGGCCCGCGTCGCTGTAGGACGCGATGACGCCGCCTCAGCGTCCGCCAGCGGCGCAGCGTCTTAGAGCGTGTTCACGAGCGCGTGAACAGGCCCTAAGGACAAACCCTTCTTTCAACTTGGTACATAGATTGCTTAAATGCAAGTCGGTACCTGACCAAACGGTCAGATTTTGGTTTGCAGAGGAGTGTTCCCCGTGTCCAGTTCTGACCCCCATCTCAGCCCTTGTGCCATGCCTGACATCCGTTCGGCGCGACTGCCCGCCCAGGCCTACGCCACGCGTTTTGCCGACGCCAGCCCGAGGCTGACCCACGGCCAGGCGCTGCTCGAATCGGAGCGATGTCTTTACTGTTTCGATGCGCCTT
>JBLIJY010000074.1:0-8908 GCA_047636095.1 Hydrogenophaga sp.
AATGAGCGCTCAAGCGCCTTGCGCGCCTCCCGAGAAAAACGCGCTCATGCGGCGGATCACCGCGCGCAGGAACTTGAACAACGCCCAGGTGACGATCCACATCAGGATCACCACGATCACCAGCAACACACCAAACACCAGCGGGTGCTGGGTGGCGAGCCAGACCGCACCCACGACCAGACCGTCTTCGACCAGACTCATGCCCAGGTTGGAAAACGGTTCGGGCGAGGTGTTGATGGCCGCGCGGGTGGTGGTTTTGGCGGCCTGCGAGGTGGCGGCCAGGCCACCGCCGAGCAGCGCGCCCACCAGTGCCATGGTGGCGCCATCAGCCCCCAGGGCACCGGCAGCCAGCGCCGCGCCTGCGGGGATGCGGATCACGCTGTTGAGCAGGTCCCACAGCGAGTCGATGCCCGGAATCTTGTCCGCAAAAAACTCTATGAACAGCATGGATCCACTGGATACCAGCAGCGCCGGGTGCTGCAACACCGTCAGCCCAGGTGGCAGCGCGATCCAGTCCGCCACCCCCGCGATACCCACCAGGAAAACCACCGCATACAGCCGAAAGCCACTGGCCCAGCCGAGCGCGGCCGCCAACGCGAGCAGGCTGGGCATGTCGAGCTGGCTAGCTGCCTGCGACACACCCTCACCCACCCGCGCGCCCACCTCGTTGACCACACCGGTGCCCAGGTGGATGCCCAGTCCGTGCAGCCAGGCCACGAGCTGTTGCCAGAGGGTGGTGTCGATGGATTCCATGCGGCGATGTCTCTCCCGCGCTCAGTCCACCAGCCAGGACGGCTTGCGCTTTTGCAGGAAAGACTGCACCCCTTCGCGGCCTTCGTCGCTGGCGCGGATATCAGCGATACCCGCCACGGTCGAGGCAGACAAAGCAGCGTTGATCTCGCGCTCGGCCACGTCTTGCACCAGCCGCTTGCAGGCGCGCACGGCGTTCGGGCTGGCGCTGGTCAGCGCCTTGAGCAGTTCATCGACCTTGGCGTCCAGCGCGTCGGCACCCACCACCTCGTGCACCAGGCCAATGCGGTGCGCCTCCTGCGCACTGAAGCGCTCGGCGGTGAGGAAATAGCGGTGGGCGGCGCGCGCGCCCATGGCGCGGATCACATAAGGGCTGATGGTGGCGGGGATCAAACCGAGCTTCACCTCGCTCAGGCAGTAGGTGGCGCTGTCCACGCTCACCGCCATGTCGCAGGCCGCGACCAGCCCCAAGCCGCCCGCGAACACATCGCCCTGCACCCGCGCCACGGTGGGCTTGGGGCACTCGAACATGACGCGCAGCATGTCGGCCAGCTTGGCCGCGTCGGCCAGGTTCTCAGCCCGCGTGTAGTCGGCCATGCGCCGCATCCAGTTGAGGTCGGCACCGGCGCAAAAGGCCGGGCCCTCAGCGGCGAGCACGATGGCGCGCACGTCGTCGCGCTGGCCCAGCGACTGAAAAGCCTCGGTCAGCTCGGCGATCACGGCGTCGTTGAAGGCGTTGCGCACCTCGGGGCGGCTGAGCGTGATGCGGGCCACGCGGCTCTGCACGCTCAGGGTCAAAGCAGGGTTGTTCAATTCGGCCATGTGTCCAGCCCTCCCAGGGTTTTGAGCGATTCAAAGTCGGCATCGCGGTGCAGCAGCGTGTGGCGGTGGGTGATGCAGTAGCTGGCCAGCAGCACGTCGATGGGGCTGCGCACGGTACGGCCCTGGGCGCGCAGGCGGCGGTACAACGCGGCCGCGCTGAGTGCGTTGGCCGCACCGCCGATGTCCACCACAGGCAAATCCAGCAGCAGGCTTTCGGCGAGAAGGCGGGTTTTGTCGTTGCGAAAGCCCCGCAGCACTTCAAAGACCACCAGATCGGCCGTTCCAATCGAAACATCCCCGCTTTCCAGCCAGCGCACCAGTTGCAGGCGTTGCGGGGTCGGCGCTTGATTGAAGAAGTCAATCCAGACGCTGGAGTCCACCAGGATCATGATGTCTTTCGAGATCTTGAGGCCAGCGATGGCGCTACAGGCTCTTGAAGCGCCGGCGCCTCGCCCGCTTCGACCTTCTCTGCCGCGTCAATGGCGCGGTCATACGGCTGACCGTCTGCCTTCAAAGCCAGCTGCTGCGCTCGGTAGCGGGCCCATCCCTCGTCGGAGTCGTCCCATTGCAACTTCCCCTGCAAGGCCAGCAAGCCGTCGTAGACCTTGCGCCGCTGGAGCATGCGCAAACCCGCTTCCACCGCTTCGCGCTTGGTCTTGAAGTCGCCATAGGCCATGACATCGGCCATGAGCTTGTCGTCGATCACGATGTTGGTTCGCATAGCAAAGCATCCTTTGTGTGTGTGAATTCAAAAAATCATACACATCACATGCGAAACAGGCCAAACTTGGTCTCGGGAATCGGCGCATTCAGCGAGGCCGACAAGCCCAGCGCCAGCACGCGGCGCGTGTCGGCCGGGTCGATCACGCCGTCGTCCCACAGGCGGGCGGTGGCGAAGTACGGATGCCCCTGCACCTCGTACTGCTTTTTGATCGGCGCCTTGAACGCGGCCTCTTCTTCGGCACTCCATTGGCCGCCCTTGCCCTCAATGCCGTCGCGCCTCACCGTGGCCAGCACGCTGGCGGCCTGCTCGCCACCCATCACGGAAATGCGCGCGTTCGGCCACATCCACAAGAACCGGGGCGAGAACGCGCGACCGCACATGCCGTAGTTGCCCGCGCCGAAACTGCCGCCGATGATGACGGTGAACTTCGGCACAGCCGCCGTCGCCACCGCCGTCACCATCTTGGCGCCGTTGCGCGCAATGCCTTCGTTTTCGTATTTGCGGCCCACCATGAAGCCGGTGATGTTCTGCAAAAACACCAGCGGCACCTTGCGCTGGCAGCACAGCTCGATGAAGTGCGCGCCCTTCAGGGCCGATTCGCTGAACAGGATGCCGTTATTGGCGATGATGCCGACCGGCATGCCCTCGATGCGCGCAAAGCCGCAGATCAGCGTGGTGCCGAAGCGCGATTTGAATTCGTCGAACTCGGAGCCGTCGACGATGCGGGCGATGATTTCGCGCACATCGAACGGCTTGCGCGTGTCGGCGGGGATGACGCCGTACAGCTCCTCAGCGGGGTACTTGGGCTCGACGGGGTCGATGGTGGCGATCGGTGACAACTTGCGCGCGTTGAGATTTTTCACCGCCTGGCGCGCCAACGCGATAGCGTGCAGATCGTTTTGCGCCAGATGATCGGCCACGCCTGAGAGGCGCGTGTGCACGTCGCCACCGCCCAGGTCTTCCGCTGTCACCACCTCGCCGGTGGCGGCTTTCACCAGCGGCGGGCCTCCGAGGAAAATCGTGCCCTGGTTCTTGACGATGATGGTCTCGTCGCTCATCGCTGGCACATACGCACCGCCCGCCGTGCACGAACCCATGACCACCGCGATCTGCGCGATGCCTTGCGCGCTCATGTTGGCCTGGTTGTAGAAGATGCGGCCGAAGTGGTCGCGGTCGGGGAACACCTCGTCTTGATTCGGCAGGTTGGCGCCACCCGAGTCCACCAGGTAGATGCACGGCAGGTTGTTTTGCTGCGCGACTTCTTGCGCGCGCAGGTGCTTTTTGACAGTGAGCGGATAGTAGGTGCCGCCCTTCACCGTGGCGTCGTTGCAGATGATCAGGCAGTCCACACCGCTGACGCGGCCAATGCCGGTGATCACGCCGGCGCAGGGTGCGCTGTCGGTGCCATCGCGGTCGGGGTACATACCGAGTGCCGCCAATGGGCTCAGCTCCAAAAACGGCGTGCCGGGGTCGAGCAGCATCTGCACCCGATCACGCGGCAGCAGCTTGCCGCGCCCGGTGTGTTTGGCGCGCGCCGCTGTGCCGCCGCCCAGCGTGGCTTTTTCAATCTGGGCTTTCAGGTCGTCGACCACCGCGCGCATGGCGGCGGCATTGGCCTGAAAGTCGGCGGAGCGGGCATTGAGTTGGGAGGTGATGTGGGACATAGAAGGTGTTTCAGGCGGTGCGGGTTTCGGTCAGACCCAGCTCGTCCTTCATCGCGTCGCGAATCTTGAACTTCTGAATCTTGCCGGTCACGGTCATGGGGAACTCGCTGACGAAGCGCATGTAGCGCGGAATCTTGTGGTGCGCGATCTGGCCTTGGCAGAATTCGCGCAACGCCACATCGGTGGTGGTCTGCCCCGGTTTCAGCACGATCCAGGCGCACAGCTCTTCGCCGTATTTCGCATCTGGCACGCCCACCACCTGCACATCTTGCACCGCCGGGTGGCGGTACAAAAATTCTTCGATCTCGCGCGGATAGATGTTTTCCCCACCCCGAATCACCATGTCTTTGATGCGGCCGACGATGTTCACATAGCCCTCGGCGTCCATCGTGGCGAGGTCGCCGGTGTGCATCCAGCCCTCGGCGTCAATCGCCTCGGCGGTCTTGGCGGGGTCGCCCCAGTAGCCGTGCATGACCGAGTAGCCGCGCGTGCACAGCTCGCCGCGCTCGCCCAGCGCCATGGTCTCGCCGCTCTCGGGATCAACGATCTTCACCTCCAGGTGCGGCTGCACCTGGCCCACGGTGGAGACGCGCTTGGCCAGTGGCGTGTCGGTGCTGCTCTGGCAGCTCACCGGACTGGCTTCGGTCATGCCGTAGGCGATGGTGATTTCCGACAAATGCATATCGTCCACCACACGCTGCATCACCGCCGTGGGGCATGGCGAGCCGGCCATGATGCCGGTGCGCAGCGTGGACAAATCGAATTCCCTGAAGCGCGGGTGGTCCAGCTCGGCAATGAACATGGTGGGCACACCATGCAGGCCGGTGCACTTTTCGTCTTGCACGGTCTGCAGCACGGTGAGGGGGTCGAAGCCGTCGTTGGGGTAGACGATGGTGGCGCCGTGCGTGAGGCAGGCCAGGTTGCCCAGCACCATGCCGAAGCAGTGGTACAGCGGCACGGGAATGCACAGCCGGTCGGCCGGCGTGAGCTTCATGCACTCGCCGATGAAGAAACCGTTGTTCAGGATGTTGCGGTGCGTCAGCGTGGCGCCCTTGGGAAAGCCGGTGGTGCCGCTGGTGAACTGGATGTTGATCGGGTCGGTGGGTTTGAGCGATGCCGCTGCTGCTGCAACGCGCGCGTCGCTCTCGTCACCCATCGCCAGCAGTTGGGAGAAACGCATCCACCCCGGCTCGTCGGCGCCCTGCCCGGCCTCGTCGATCCACACCACCGTGCGCAGGTGCGGCAGCTGCTGCGATTCCAGCCGACCCGGCTCGCCATGCACCCACTCGGGCGCCAGCTCGCGCAACATCGCCAAATAGTCGCTGGTCTTGAAACGCGCCATGGTCACCAACAGCTGGCAACCCACCTTGTTGAGCGCGTACTCGACCTCGCTGGTGCGGTAAGCCGGGTTGATGTTCACCAGAATCAGGCCCACCTCGGCCGTGGCCAGCTGCATCAGCAGCCACTCGGTGTTGTTGTGCGACCAGATCGCCACCCGGTCGCCGGGCACCAGTCCCACGCCAAGCAAGGCGCTGGCCAGCTGGCGGGCCTGGGTCTGTAGGGCGCGGTAGCTCAGACGCTGGCCTTGGTGCACGCTCACCAGCGCCTCGTGATCGGGCTGGCGCTCGACCATGTCGTTGAAGCAAGCGCCGATGGTCTGCTCGATCAGCGCTACATCGGTGGCGCCACGGGCTTGGCTGTGCGACAACGGCGTGGCGGCAGCGGTCGCGGTCGCAGCGTGGGAACAGGGGGCTTCGGTCACGGCGGGTCTCCTCTCAGGGTTTGCGGTTGCTCGAAGGAAAGTCCGCCAACCGAAAATCCTCAAGCATAGAAGCGCCGTCTGCTTTTGTGCCGCCAGATTGGTTGCAAATTGCGCCACACCCCATGGCAAACTGGTCACCATGCACCCACCGCCCACCGCTTCCCTGGCAGCCACCGGCGTGCGCCCCACGCTGCGCCAAGGCCGCGCGGTCACGCCCATGGTGTTTGTGCAGGCGATGGTATCGGCCTACCACGCGCGCGGCTTAGACCCAGCCCGTGCTTTGCTGCTGGCACAGATCGCGCCATCATCGGTGGATGATCCGAACGCCCGCATCAGCGCAGCGCAGATGGAGGTGGTGTCGGAGGCGGCCATGCGCGAGCTCGACGACGAGGCACTGGGCTGCTTTCGCCGCGCCCTGCCCTGGGGCAGCTACGGCATGCTGGCGCGCGCCTCGCTCTCAGCCCCTACGCTGGGCCTGGCGCTCAAGCGCTGGTGCCGCCAACACCTGCTGCTCACCGACGATGTGCGGCTGTCGGTGCAGACCGACGGCGACAGCGCCCGGCTCGTTCTCAGTGCCCACCGCGCACCCCAAGCACTGACCGAGTTCTGTGTGGTCTCAGTGTTGCGCAACCTGCTGGGGTTTGCCTGCTGGCTGGTGGACTCGCGCATTGCGCTGCGAGGCGCGCAGTTTCCCTACCCCGCACCCCGGCACGTGGACGCCTACCGCTTGCTGTTCGATGGCCCTTCGCAATTCGATCAGCCCCACGCCGCCCTGCGTTTCGACGCCCGCTACCTCGCGCTGCCGATTCACCGCGACGAGGCCGCGATGAATACGATGCTGCAGCGCGCGCTGCCGCTCACCGTGCGCGCCTATCGGCGAGACCGACTGCTGGTGCAGCGCGTGCGCCACGCCCTGCTGAGTCAGCCCCATGCCACCTCCAACGCCAGCACACTTGCCGCCCAGCTCAACCTGTCGGCGCGCACGCTGCACCGCCAGCTGAAAGAAGAAGGCGCGTCGCTGCAAGCGCTCAAAGACACGGTACGCCGCGAGATCGCCACCGACCTACTGCAACGCAGCCAGCGCCCCATCAAACAGGTGGCCCTTTCCGCCGGGTTTCAGAACGAGAAGAGCTTTATCCGTGCGTTCAAGGGCTGGACAGGGATGACGCCGGGGGAATGGCGGGGGCGGGGGGACTGCGCATCACCAGCGCAACGAATGCCCGGCACATCGGCCTGTACTGGCTGATGCGCTTTGGGTTGGTCCGATCAACAGGCTGAGCAGTCGTTTTCTACCGATGCGATTGCGCCCTGGGCCCTGGGCGCCAATGGGCGCTTGCATCAGAAGCGCTTTGGAATCGTTACCGAATCTGACCGCGGATCTCTCCAGCAGGGAAAGCGGTGCTGTGGGCGTTGAAGTACAAATTGCCCTCCTTGTAAGCCTTCAACTGACTGGCACTGAACGTCGTGTTGGCGGGCACGCTCCAGGTGTTCGGCGTGGTTGCGGTCAGCGGAACGATCACAGCACCGTTGCTGCCCTCTGGGCCAAGGTGGATATGGGCTGCAACAGCAGTCATGCCGGTGAGAACGATGCTTCCGCTGACGGCGCGATTAGCAGGGTCGACGACCAAAGTGCCCAGGCCCGTCGCCGTGGAAGCGTTGGTGGGCACTTCCTGCGCAGCACTGAGGCTGGCGTAACGCACATTGCGAGCGATCTGACCTCGAATTTCACCGCCAGAAAAAGCGGTGCTGTGGGCGTTGAAGTACAAACCACCGCCGGCCAGTGTGGCGATTTGTGCGTCGGTCAACGAGGTGTTGGCTGAACTCACCCAGATTCCGCTGCCTGCACTGGTTTCTGTCAGAGGGAAAAGTACAGGGCCGTTGGCGCCGATGGCGCCCGTGTGGATGTGAGCAGCAACGGCGCTCATGCCAGTCAGCGCCAAGCGCGCCGAGAAGCCTTTGGTGACCGGATCAAGAGAGACGAAGCCGTTGCCCGTCGCAGTCGATCCGTTGGTGGGCACTTCTTGACTGGCGCTGAGTTGCGCGGCAAACACCTGCCGACCAATCTGCCCCCGAACTTCGCCCGCTGGATTAGCTGCGTTGTGTGCATTGAAATACAGCCCCCCAGCAGCAAAGGCAGATGCCTGCGCTTCAGTCAGCTTGGTCCCCGCAGGCACAGCCCACACGCCAGCACCGGCGGTGGTTTCAATCAAGGGCACGATGACAGCACCGTTAACACCCACTTCGCCTTGGTGGATATGCGCCATGGTGGCGGTCATACCGTCCAGTGTGATGCTGCCGCTGAGCGCCCTTGAGGGCGACAAAAGTGTCAACGTTCCGGATCCCAGAGCGCCAGTGACCGTTGGTGTGGTCTCTTGGTCACCGGACAACATAGCGGTCAGCGTTGCGGGTGTCTCAACGTCACCCCCGCCTCCACAGGCTGCCAGCATCACGCTGGTCGCCGCAGTGAGGCCCAAAAACAAGGCACGCAGTGACTTCACTGGCAGGATTGAATGCATGAAATGCTCCAAATGTGGGTTTTAAAAGTCAAGCAGTTCACTCGATTGGGTAAGCAGCGAGCTTGGCGGTGCACTTGAGAAACGGATGCCCAAGCGACTGGCGCATGCAATATAAACCACCCGCAGGCTCCGTTGAAGCTGTGAGGACCCGATACCCAACGCTGCCGGTGCGGCATCATTGCACCGAACCGCCGCTAACCGATCACAGCGACGGATCGATCAGCACCTTGGCGCCGGTGTTGCGCGGGCCGTAGAAGGCGATGGCGTCGGCGCTCAGCGCGCCGGCCAGCGACACGGTGCGCGCGTAGTGGCTGGCGAACGTGGTTTTCAGCTCAGCAGCCACGCGCTCGCGCAGCGCCTGTGCCACAGCGGGGTCGAGCTTGCTCAAGAAGGGAAACAGCAGCCAACCCCCCACGCCCCAGGCCATGCCGAAGGTGCGCTGGATTTCGGTCGGGCGGGTGTCCAGGTGGCCATACAGGTAGACCTGCTTGTGCACCGCCGAGCCGTAGCGGCTGTATTCCTTGGCGTTGCGGTTGATGGCGCCTTCCATGCATTGCAGGATCTGCCCGGCAAGCAGGCCACCGCCCGTGGCATCGAACGCGATCGTGGCGCCCGTGCTCGCCAGCGCGTCGGTCAGTTCGGCCATGAACCCAGGCGCGCTGCTGTCGCA
>JBLIJY010000075.1:0-8856 GCA_047636095.1 Hydrogenophaga sp.
AGCCCCAAGCGCGCGATCGCGCGCGGGAGATGCTGCAGCGCTTCGGGCTGGGCGCACAGGCTGACTCAAGGGTATGGACGCTGTCTGGCGGCGAGCAGCAGCGTGTGGCGCTGGCGCGTGCCCTCATCACCGAGCCGCGCGCCCTGCTGCTCGACGAGCCTTTCTCCGCGCTGGACGCCACGCTGCGCGAGCAGCTGCGCACCGAATTTCGCGAGCGCATCCGCCAAGCTGGCATGGCCGCCATGCTGGTCACCCACGACGAGCTTGAAGCCCGCGCGATGGCCCAGCACGCCTGGGGCCTGCAAGACGGCGCCCTGGTGCCTCTGTGGTGAGCGAGGGCCAGCCAAAACGCGCTGGCACAATGAACGCGCACCCAAGCAGCGGTGCGTTTCAGATCGCGAGGTTTTTTTCATGGGCTGGTTCTCCAAAAGCAGCGACGGCTTTTTCCTCAGCACCACCACGCCACCCGGCATCGAGTTGCGCCAGTACCTGGGCGTGGTCAACGGCGAAGCCATCATCGGCGCCAACATCTTTCGCGACATGTTCTCTTCCGTGCGCGACGTGGTGGGTGGGCGCGCCGGCGGCTACGAGCGGGCGCTCTCTGGTGCACGCGACGCGGCGGTCGAAGACCTGATCGAGGCGGCGAAAGCGCTGGGTGCCAACGGCGTGATCGGCATGGACTTCGACTACGAGGTGCTCGGCGAGACCAACGGCATGATGATGGTCGCCGTCAGCGGCACCGCTGTGAAACTCTGATACCGACCCATGGACGCTTATATCTTGATTGGCAACGCCAACACCCGCAAAACCTCCATCGTGCGCAGCCTGAGCGGCTGCTTCAACCGCAGCGTGCGCGACATCCAGCTGCAAAGCGGCAAGCGCCCAGTGCGTTTTTACGCCCGCGTGGGCGCGCTGCAAAACACGCGCACCACGGTCGATGAGTTCACCAACGAGGTGGCGCGCTCGCGCTGCGAAGCGGTGCTGTTTTGTCTCTCGCCCAACGCCAACAAGACCGATTTGCTGGAATATCCCGACGCCGAGGCTTATGTGGCCGCGCTGCGCGAACGCGGCTGGCGCATCAAGGCGGTGGCGGTGCTCGGCCAAGACAGCGGTGGCGTGCGCGCACCCAACCTGCGCCAGCACACCCAGGCCCCGACCGCACCGGTGAACGTGACAGCGCGCGACGTCAGAGCCCAGTTCGGCTGGGTTTGAAACCGACGGGACCTTGGCCGCGCGCTGGGCGCCTGGGCGGGCTGTTGGGGCCAATCGGCGAAAGACGGCTTCGAGCGAGCTGCGGCTAAGGCGCTTTGACCAAAGGCAAGGCGATCGAGAAAACCGAGCCTGCGCCTGGGGTGGAGTCGACGCTGATGGTCGTGCCGTGCAGCTCTGCGACTTTCTGGCACAGCGCCAAGCCCAGCCCGGAACCGGGAACCGACGCGGTCGATGCCAGCCGCGCAAACGGGCGAAACAACTGGCTCAGGTCTTCGGCCGAGATGCCCACACCGTTGTCGCTCACCGAAAGCAGCACCTGGTTGCCCTCAACTTGTGCGGCGATCGTCACCACCGGGGCCACACTGGGCCGGGCGTACTTGATGCCGTTGACGACCAGGTTTTGCAGCAGCAGGCGCAGCCAGACCCGCGCGCCCACCACCTCAAGAGTCTGCACCTCGTGCGCCACCACCGCGCCTTGCTCTCGCATCAGCTCGCCCAGGTCTTCCACCAACGACTCGATCAGGTTTTTGAGGCTGACCGGCTCGGTGCGTATCGCCTCCCCATCGGCCCGCAAAAAGGCCAACAGATCATCGATCAGCAGCGACAGGCGCTTACCGCCGCGCTGCGCCTGGCTCAGAAAGCCCTGCAGTTCGCTTGAGAGTGTGGTGGCGCCTTCTTCCATCACCAGGAACACGAGGCCCTGAATGGTTCGCAACGGCTCTCGCACATCGTGCGCCAACACATTGAGGAACTGCTGCTGGTTGATCAGGCGCCGCTCGATGGTTTCTTGCGCCAGCACGGTCGCGTGCACATCACGCCCGCGGATCACCACGCCTTTCACTGCCCCTTTTTCGTTGCGCACCGGAAGCAGATCGACATCCATCCAGCGGGGGCCTTTGGCTGGGAATTTGACCAGGCGCTGGTACTTGGACGGTTGGCCCGCCACGGCCTGGTTAAAGGGTTCCCGAATCCGTTCGTCGTAGGCCGCCTGACCCGTGATTTCCCTGATGTGCCGCCCCACGATTTGCTGCGCTCCGTACCCGAAGGCACTAGTCAGCGCATCGTTTGCGTAGTGATAAATCCCATCGGTGTCGGTGTAAGCCTGCAAGTCCAGGCTGTGCGTGAGCAAGATCAACAGCTGCTGCAATTGCAGCGCCGTCTGCTGTTGGTGGTCTTCGAGCTCGCGCTTGGATTGTTGTTGACCCTCGATGAGGGCAGACACCAGCTTGGCCAACCGAGCCAACCGCTGTGCCTGGTCCTGAGCGAAGGCCCGCGGGCGGCGATCAATCACACACAGGGTGCCGAACGTCTGGCCTTGCCGGTTGACCACCGGGGCGCCCATGTAGGCCCGAATGTGTGGTTCGCCGGTCACCAGCGGGTTGTTCCTGAAACGCTCGTCGTTCAGGGCATCGTCCACCACCAGCACCCGGTCAGGCGCTTGAAGGGCGTGCTGGCAAAACGACCATTCGATCGGTGTCTCTGGTGTGTCCAGACCGATGCGGGCTTTGAAAAACTGGCGCTGGTCGTCGAGGATGGTCACCAGCGCAATCGGTGTGCCTGCCATTTCTGCGGCCAGCTGACACAGCTCGCCAAACAGGTGATCGGGACCTGAGTGAATCAGCCCAGAGGCTGCGACTGCACTCAACCGGATGGGATCGTCCACCAGGGGCTGCTTGGGGTGGATCAGCTCTTTGGATAGCATCGAATATTTGTCCATCCAAAAATGTTAATAAATGTTTGATTGGATGTTCCCACAGATGGCCCTGGATCTTCCCCGGGGCTCGGCGCTTTCACCCGTGGGCCAAGGTTTTTTGATTCCTGCCGTCTCAATCACTGCCCGTAGCGTGGCCCATCTTTCAAAAACGCCTCTTCTTCTGCGCTGCTTTCGCGACCCAGCACGGCGTTGCGGTGAGGGAATCGGCCGAAGCGCTGGACGGTGTCGCGGTGCTCAACGGCAAAGTGCAAGTTGCTCGCCAGCTTTTCGCGCAACGCGGGCGGGCTGTGGCTGTGCAGCGCGGTGAAGCATGCCACGCAGCGCTCTTGCAACGCGAGGTCTTCCGCGTGCATCAGCGGCATGTAGAGAAAGACGCAGCCCACGCGCGCCTGGCGAGCGTCTTCGCCCGCCGCCAGCGCGGTCAACACCAGCAGCTGCGCGCGCGCGTCGCCAGCAAAGGCGCGGGCCTGGCCGCGGTACACGTTGCGGCTGAATTGGTCGAGCACGATCAGCAGCGCGAGGCGCGTGAGCGGCGTGCGCTCCCAATCGGCAAGGCCCCCGTTCAGGGCCGATTCCACCAGCGCACCGAAGCGGCGGCGAATGACCTCGTCTTGCTCAGCGCCGCCGCTGAACCACAGCGGTTGGTGGTTGGTGCTGGGCCAGTCGCATCGCAGGCCGTCGCTGAACCAGAAGTCCAGTACGTCCTGAGCCGATGCGCCGGGGTTGGGGAGGTCGATGGGGAGGTTCATGGGGGTGGTGGTGAAAGTTACGTCTGGCAACGGGTTTGACCGGGCATGCGGTACAGCTTACCGTGTCGTTGTTTCAAATGTAGGCAATGAACCAACCGGTTCTGGTTCTGTTACTGGAGACTCTGATGAAAACCTTGACTCTCAACACCGCCTGGCAGCGCAGCTCAGGTTGGGCTCGCCGCCTGGCCTGGGTATCGCTGGCAGCTGGCGTGTGGGCCTTGTCGGCTGGCGCTGCGCAAGCGCGTGATGGCCGCGATGTGTATTGGTCGATCGGCGTGAACCAGCCGGGGTTGAGCGTGGGGGTGTCGAACGCCCCGCCGGTGGTGTATCGGCAGCAACCGCAGGTGGTGGTGGTCGAGCGCCCGGTGATCTATGCACGCCCCGTGGTCGTTCAACGCCCTGTGGTCGTGTACGAAACCCGCCCCTACGTCTACGAGCGCCCAGCGGTGGTCTACGGCGACCGCGGCTACCGCCGGGTTGAAGAGCGCCGCTGGCACAAGTACAAGAAATCGCACAAGCGCAACAACCGCCACGGCGACCGTTGGAACGACTGACTGGCTGCTGATGCCCTCTCGGTGCCACCGCACCGAAATCACCACAGCCTTGTGCAGTCAATCCATGACAAATGCAGGCACAAAGCCATTCATACCTTCCGACCAAGCGCGTGAGCACACTCCAAAGCGCTGTGCATGCAAGTTCTAACGCCTCTTTGTTCCAAGCCCGTGTTTCCCGTGGACCTTGTGCCGCTCCAAGGCACATTGCAAGACTGCGACAACTGTGTGAACCCGGCAAGCCTCGGCTTTCAGTTTGATTACGCCTACCAGCCCATCGTGGACCTGCGCACCCAAACCGTCTTTGCGCACGAGGCTTTGGTTTGCGGACCCAACGGCGAAGGGGTCATGACGGTTCTGGCGCAGATCAATGAAGACAACCGCTACCGCTTTGACCAGGCTTGCCGTGTGAAGGCCATCAAAGGCGCCAGCCAGTTGGGCATGCAGGAGCCTGTATCCGTCAACTTTTTGCCCAACGCCATCTACAGACCCGAGATGTGCATTCGGACCACACTGGCCGCTGCCAAAACCTACAACTCCCCGCTTGAGAAAATCATTTTTGAAGTCACCGAGGGTGAAAGGGTGGAAGACGGTCCCTGGTTCGCATTCATCTTGCGGAAATACAAGCGCTTTGGCTTCAAGACCGCCATTGACGATTTTGGGGCGAGCTATGCCGGCATGAAGCTGCTGGCCGATTTTCAGCCGGACCTGATCAAAATCGACATGGATCTGATCCGAAACGTCGACAGCGACTGGGCGCGCCAGGTCATCGTCCGCAGCTTGGTGCGCTTGTGCGAGGAGATGAACATCCAAGTCATCGCAGAGGGCATTGAAACGCCCGCAGAACGGGATGCCCTGCATGGCATGGGTATCTACCTGATACAAGGCTACTTGTTCGCCAAGCCTGCCTTCAAGGCCTTGGCGACATTGAGTCCCCAGATCCTCGTGATCAACCCGCACTGAGACGATCTGGGCATTCGCAAGGGGCACAAGATGCTTCGCATGGCCTTTGCGGTACCTAGGCCAAGCCAGCGTGGATGGTGATGATGGGGGGCGTTGCATGACTTGCCACAATGAAATACACGGCTGCCCAACTTGGTGGCCCTTTTCGGAAGCTTTCATGACCCAGACCCAGACCCATTCGCGGCGCCAGCTGCTGGTCGGTGGCGGTACGTTTGCGGTGTTGACGCTGACCGGCTGCGCCGCGCTGGCACCCGGCCCGCGCACCATCGACATTTCCGAGGCGAAGCTGGTCGAACTGATCAACCGGCAGTTCCCCTTCAACAGCCGCTATTTGGCGTTGTTCGATGTCTCGCTCAGCGCGCCCCAGGTGCGCCTGATGCCGGCCGAGAACCGCATCGGCACCGCGTTCTCGTATTCCCTGGGCTCGTTGCTGCTGGGCGCGCGCCCGTTCCAGGGTCGGCTGGATCTGAGCTATGGCCTGCGTGTGGAGCCCACGGACAACACGGTGCGCCTGAGCCAGGTGCGGGTGGAGGACTTTGAGGTGCCCGGCGTACCGTCAGCCTACGCGTCCCGCGCCAACCGGCTTGGTGCCCTGCTGGCCGAAGGCCTGCTGCAAGACCTGGTGATTCACCGCTTCAAGCCCGAAGATCTGCAGGCCGCGCGCGGCTGGGGCTACCAGCCCGGTGCGCTGAGCGTGCACCCAGGCGGGCTGCGGCTGCAGCTCGATCCGGTGCAGCGCTGAAAAGTGACGCGATGGGCAGCGGGTAACATAGCGCATCAGCAGGCCAACGTTTGGCCTGTTTCTATTTTTGTGAGCCGCTGGGTGCAGCGGACCCCCGCATGGACATTGCGCTGTTGCTCAAAGCCGCCATCATGGGTTTGGTGGAGGGGCTCACCGAATTTTTGCCAATTTCCTCCACTGGCCACCTCATCCTTGCCGCCGCGCTGCTGGACATGCCGGGTGAAAAGATCAAGCTGTTTGAGGTGGTGATTCAGACCGGCGCCATCATGGCCATCATCTCGCTGTATGCCGCCAAGTTGTGGGAAACGCTGGTGGGGCTGCCTACTCAGCGCCAAGCCCAGCGGTTCACGCTCAACATCCTGGTCGGGTTTTTTCCGGCAGCGCTGGCTGGTGTGCTCTTTATTGACGTCATCAAAGGTGTGCTGTTTACCCCGGTGGTGGTGGCCATGGGGTTCATCGTGGGGGGGTTGGTGATTTTGTGGGCCGAGCATCTGCAGGCGCGCGGCATCCAGGCGCGTGTCGACGACGTCGACAACGTGCGTTGGCAAGATGCTCTGAAAGTGGGCCTGATCCAGTGCACCGCGCTGGTGCCTGGTGTGAGCCGCTCGGGCGCCACCATCATTGGCGCCATGCTGCTGGGATTCAACCGCAAGGTGGCCACCGAATTCAGTTTCTTTCTGGCCATCCCCATGCTGTTTGGCGCCGCCAGCTATGACATTTTCAGGAACCGCGACCTGTTGAGCACGTCAGACATACCGTTGTTTGCTGTGGGGTTGGTGATGTCGTGGCTATCGGCCTGGGTGTGTGTGAGGTGGTTGCTGCGTTTTGTGGGCAGTCACACATTCGTCCCCTTCGCCTGGTACCGCATCGCGTTTGGCGGCCTGATTCTGGTGACTGCTTACACCGGTTGGGTGGACTGGGTCGCGTGATCTTGTTAGGGTCAGATACATGAGTGATTCGGCCATGGGGCCTCTGCTGTTGCGCTTGTCCACGCTGCTGAGCGGCGTGGCGCTGCTGATCGTGGGCGTGGGTTTGCTGTTTTCGGTGCTGGGCCTGCGCGCCGGCCTGGCCGATTTCTCCAGCATCACGCTGGGGCTGGTGACCTCGGCCTATTTCGCCGGCTTTGTGCTGGGCACTTTTTTGTGCCCGGTGATCATCCGGCGCGTGGGCCACATCCGCGCCTTTGCCGCCATGGCCTCGCTGGCCTCGACCATGCCCATCTTGCACGCGCTGTGGATCGATCCCTGGTTTTGGGGCCTGCTGCGCCTGATCACGGGCATCTGCATGGTGGGTTTGTACATCGTGATCGAGAGTTGGCTCAACGCGCTGGCGCCCAACTCGCTGCGTGGGCGGTTGTTTGCGGTTTACATGGCGGTCAACTTCGTGGCGCTGGCGCTGGGTCAGTGGCTGATTTTGGTGGGCGACCGGCTGGGTTTCGTGCCGTTTGCGATGGTCTCGGTGATGTTCTCGTTTGCGTTGCTGCCGATCACCATGACACCGGTGCCTGAGCCCGCGCCGGTCTCGGCGCCGCGCCTGAGCTTGCGCAACCTGTACGATGCTTCTCCCATGGGCATGGCCGCAGCCATGGCCTCGGGCCTGATCACCGGCGCTTTCTACGGCATGGCTGCCTTGTTCGCTCAGGGCGTGGGGTTTTCTGACGCGCAGGTGGCTGGTTTCATGGCGGCCGCCATCCTTGGCGGGGCCTTTTTCCAGTGGCCCGTGGGCCATTACTCAGACAGCCACGATCGCCGCCTGGTGCTGCTGTGGGTGGCCGCGCTGGGCAGTGCGGTGTGTGTGCTGGGCTATGTGCTGGCGCAGCTCTCGCCCGACTCCCTGGTGCCGCTGGCGATTCTGTTTGGCGGGTTGATCTTTGCAATTTATGGCCTGTGCGTGGCCCACGTGAACGACGTGATCGACTCCAGCCGCCTGGTGGAATTCAGCGGTGGCCTGCTGTTGATCCACGGCACAGGGGCAGCGATCGGCCCCACCTTGGCTGGCGTGGTGATGGACCAGGTGGGCTCTGACAGCCTCATGCTGTATTTTGCTGCCGTCATGGGGGTGCTCGCGCTTTACACCGCCAAGCGCCTGCGTGCCGCGCCGGCAGTACCCGCAGAAGAGAAGTCCAGCTTCGTGGTCATGGGTGGCGGCTCGCAGGCGGTGCTGCAAATGGACCCGCGCGGCCCAGCTGAAGGGGAAGATGACCCGCCCGCCAAGGCGCCGATGCAAGATCCCCGGTAACGCCCGGTGATCGCTTGGTTCAGTGCCCCGACGGTGGTGCCGAGTCGGCACTGATCGGGATGGTGAAGCAGAAGGTGGCCCCTTGGCCCGGCGCACTCTGCGCCTGCAAATCGCCACCGTGGCGCAACACGATGCGCCGCGCCGTGGCCAGACCAATGCCCAGTCCGGCAAATTCCTGCGGTTTGTGCATGCGCTGAAACGGCTGGAACAGCTTGCCCGCACGGGCCATGTCGAAGCCCGCGCCGTTGTCGCTCACGCAGTAACGCGGCTCGGCGTCCGAGAGGTCGACGAACACGCGTATCTCGGCCTCGTGCACGGCAGCGCTGTATTTCCAGGCGTTGTGCAGCAGGTTCTGCATCAACGCCTCCATCAGCGCCGGGTCTGCCTGCACCTGCAAGCCAGCCTCGACCGTCCAGCTCACGCGCCGCTCGGGCTCGGTGGCGGCAAATTCCTCGAGCAGGCGGGTGGACAGCGCGCTCAGGCTCACCGCCTGGGGCTGAATGTCGCTGCGGCCGAACTGGGACAGCTTAAGCAGGCCATCGATCAGCTGGCCCATCTTTACGCTGGCGTTTTTGATGCGCGTCAGATGCGACTGGCTGTCGACGCTGAGCACCGGGCTGTCTTCTTCCAGCGCTTGGGCAAAGCCGTTGATGACGCGCAGCGGCGAGCGCAGATCGTGCGCCACGG
>JBLIJY010000076.1:0-8846 GCA_047636095.1 Hydrogenophaga sp.
CAAAGCCGCCCTAATCTGTCGAGGAAATACAGGGACACCCATGCTTCCAGCAGAGACTGAGGCAAACTCTCATCGGTCTATGTCCAGTCAACTGGCCTCCTCAAAATCCTGGACGGTTCAATCTGTATCGCTTTGTCGGACCTCGACTTCATCCCCACCGATCCTTGTGCTGTCGAAAAAGAGTTGCGCCGCGTTCACGCCCTCATGCGGCTTGAGCAAAAGGAAGACCAAGCGCAATTCGAACTCAAAAATGCCAAGGCCAGCATCCAGGAGCGCCAACGGCGCGGCTTGACCTGGTATCCCGTCACCATCACCACGGAAGACATCGGCTTTGGCGGCAAGGTGGTGCTGGAGCTGGAACGACCCGCCGGCCAGCAAGGCCTGCACTTGTTTCAGGTGGGCAAAAACGCTTCGCTGTTCGGCAAAGTGCAGGGGCATTCGACTGTTGACCAGCCCACGCTCAATGGCATCATCACCAGCGTGCGGCGCAACAAGCTGCTGCTGACAACCACCAAGGAAGAGCTTCCCGACTGGGTACTCGACGGCGCCAAGCTGGGCATTGATCTCACCTTCGACGAGGTGAGCTACCGCGAGATGAACCAAGCCATGAGCGAAGTGACGCGCGCCCATGGCGACCGGCTGGCCGAACTGCGCGATGTACTGCTGGGCGCACGGCAGGCCCGCTTTTGCGCCCCCCAGGCCGACGACCTGTTCTATCCCAGCCGGCTCAACGACTCGCAGCTGGCGGCGGTGCGCCACGTGATAACAGCCCAGGACGTAGCCATCATCCACGGCCCGCCCGGGACCGGCAAAACCACGACGCTGGTGCAGGCCATTCGGGAGACCATCCGGCGCGAGCGGCGAGTGCTGGTGTGCGCGCCCTCGAACACGGCTGTGGACCTGCTCACCGAAAAGCTGGCCGAGCGAGGCGTTAACGTCATCCGCATGGGCAACCCCAGTCGCGTGTCAGACCCGCTGCTTGAGCACACACTCGATGCCCGGGTGATGGCCCATCCGAGCTACAGCAAGATGCGCGCGATGCGCCAAACCGCCGACCAGTACCGCCAAACTGCCAGCGAGTACGTCCGCCATTTTGGTCACGAGGAACGGCAGCAGCGCCAGATGCTGAAGGAGGAAGCGCGGCAGCTGTTTCTGCAGGCCGACGATCTGGAGCGCTTCATCACCGAGGATGTGCTCGATTCGGTGCAGGTCATCACCTGCACGCTGGTGGGCGCCAGCAACCGCAACATCCGCCACCTGACCTTTGAGACCGTCTTCATCGACGAAGCCGCCCAGGCCCTGGAGCCGGGCTGCTGGATTCCTATTGCCAAGGGCCAGCGCGTGGTTCTGGCCGGCGATCACCACCAGCTGCCGCCCACCGTGAAAAGCGAAAAGGCCGCGCGCGAAGGCCTGCGCGAAACCTTGTTTGAGAAGTGCATCAAGCGTCAGCCGGCCACAGCCCGCATGCTCACCGTGCAGTACCGCATGCACGAGCAGATCATGGGGTTCAGCTCCCAGCAGTTTTACGATGGCCAACTGCAAGCGCACCAGAACGTGCGCCACGCTGGTCTGGATGCCTACGACCTGGGCTTCGCACCCGACCTGCCCGTGGAATTCCTCGACACGGCCGGCTTTGGGTTCATTGAGATCACCATCCCCGAAAGCCGCTCCACGGCCAACCCGGAAGAAGCGGATTTGCTGCTCAAGCGCCTCACTCAACTCCTGGAGCCCTACGACCAAGTCGAGCACGAGCATGACCCGCTCACCATCGGCGTTATTGCTCCCTATCGCGCCCAGATCAACTGTTTGAAGGACGCCATTGAGGAGAACGACGCGCTGAGCGGCCTGCTGCAGCACCGCCTGCTCAGCGTGGGCACCGTCGATTCGTTTCAGGGCCAGGAGCGCGACATCATTGCGATTTCACTGACGCGCAGCAACAACTTTGGTGAAATCGGCTTCCTCTCAGACATCCGCCGCATGAACGTTGGCATGACCCGCGCCCGCCGCAAGCTGCTGCTGGTCGGCGACTCGTCCACACTCAGCTCCCATCCGTTTTTCAAGGACTTGCTGGCCTATGTGGAGCGCATCGGTGGCTACCGCACGGCTTGGGAAATCGCTGACTAGGGCGTGTCATCAATGAAATGTCGTTGGCTGATAAAGATTTTGGACTCAAACCGGCTTTGTTGCACAAGTCGAAAGTGGCACGAGGTGGCCCCAACCCCAGACGCAGCTATGCCATGGCAGCCACGGGCACCGTGGTCGGGCGCCCGAGTTGCGTGAAGCGGTTGAGCGCTGCCACACGCACATGCAACTCCACCACCTGACGCTCGAACGTGCGCGCCATGACCCGCTCGCCCAGGCGCTTGAAGCAATGCTTCTTGGTCTCCACCAAGCTTCTGCGGTGGTAACCGCTCCACTGTTTCCAGATGGCGTACCCCAGTCGGTGACAGGCTTTGAGCGCCTCGTTGCGCATGCTCGGTGAGCGTTCCGCGAACCCATCTTCCCGTGGCTGGTTGAAACTGGGTGGGTTGGCGGAACGTACATGGACGCCCCCGGTTTGCCAAGCTCTCAATTCATGACGGCTCAAAGGTAAAGATTGCACCCGTACATTCGGACTTTGAGTGCAGCTTCTGGGCTGCGGTCCCTGATGGGATTTGCTGGTTGGCGCCTCGATCGCTTACACGCACTCTGGGTGCCTCGTTCCGCACGGGCTTGGTCAATCACGGTCTGACCTGTCTTGCCATCACTTCATGATCGCCTGAGCAATCGGTGGTATTTCTCCCTGATGTTGTTTGTTCTCGTTTGCACTCGGCCCTCGCTCACATGGCCGCGAGCGCCTTCGTGTAGCCCTTCACGTAGCTGCGGTCGTGGGCCAGCAGCGCCCAGACGATCCGAGCATTCTTGTTGGCCAATGCAACGGCTGCGACATTCTTGTTTCGTCGCTGTACCACAGCGTTGACCCAGCTGCACGGTTCTGCCTTCTGTGTGGCTCGATAGATGACCGATCGCGCACCGTGTATCAGCAGCGTGCGCAAGTAGCTGTCGCCGCGTTTGCTCATGCCCAGCAGATTGGACTTGCCGCCAGAGGAGTGCTGGCGGGGTACCAGGCCCAGCCAGGCCGCCAGCTGTCTGCCATCGTCGAAGTTCTTCGCCTCTCCAATGGAGGCGACCAGGGCGCTGGCCGTGATCGGACCGATGCCAGGCACCTGTGCCAGCTTGCTGCTGAATTCGCGGCTTCGATGCCATGTCTGGATCTGTGTTTCAAGCTCCTCGACCTGGCGCCCCAGTTCCTTGAGGTGATCGAGCAGTCGCTGCACGAGCACGCGAAAGGCGCCGGGCAGCTCGTTGGCTGCGTCTTCGATCAGCTCGGGGACCCGTGAGGCGATGTGGCCAATGCCTTGGGGTACAACAAGGCCAAACTCTGCGAGAAGGCCGCGGATCTGGTTTGCCTGCGCGGTGCGCGCCTTCACAAAGCCTTGGCGTACCCGGTGCAGCGCCAACACCGCCTGTTGCTCAACGTTCTTGATCGGTACAAAGCGCATGTTCGGTCGACCGACAGCCTCGCAGATGGCCTCGGCGTCGGCTGCATCATTCTTGTTGGTCTTGACGTACGGTTTGACAAATTGAGGCGCCATCAATCGCACGGTGTGGCCCATCGACTGGAGCTTGCGCGCCCAGTGGTGCGCACTACCGCAGGCCTCGATGCCGATCAGGCAAGGCGGCAGGTTGACGAAGAACGTGGCCATCTGGTCTCGGCGCAGCTGCTTCTTGATGAGAACTTTGCCATGCACGTCGATCCCGTGGACCTGAAACACGTTCTTGGCCAGGTCAATACCAACAGTCGTGATCTTCATGGTGGATGCCCCTTTCGGTTCAAGTGGTTGATGACGCCGCCACTTGGGCACGCTTGGGCCGCAGCGGGTAGGGGTGGGGGCGTCCATCCCATTGCTTACGATTCACAAATACAACGGAACGCTGGATCAGACTGTTTGGGACTACAGGCAGTGACACAGTAACGGACTCGGGACCAATGTGCTCCGACCTCAAACGATGCGGCACGGAAAGCCGCCACTGCGCTCGCCTCTCGAGGAGCCTGGAGGGCGACTGAAGAGGCGAGCGCAGTGGTGCGTCACATCCCGAGACCACCAGCCCGGAGAGCCTGCTTTGTGCAACAAAGCCTGGTGCACCCCTCTAATGTGCGGTAGCGAACAGACTCCGCTGGGCGGCGCTTGTTCAATCATCCGTTCGATCCGAATTCCGTGTGCGAAGAGCCAGGCTGCGGCGTGAGCAGTGTCTTTTCAGTTGTCTGGGATTGAAGAACCGAGGAACGCCGTGCTGACCCGCCACACCACCCTGTCTCCCGAGTTGCTCGCCCGCATCGACGCCTACTGGCGCGCAGCCAACTATTTGTCGGTCGGGCAGATTTACCTCTTTGATAACCCGCTGCTCAAGCGCCCGCTGGCGCTGGCCGACATCAAGCGCATGCTGCTCGGCCATTGGGGAACCACGCCGGGCCAGAACTTCATTTACGTGCACCTGAACCGGGTGATCAAGAAATACGATCTCGACATGGTTTATGTCTGTGGCCCGGGCCACGGCGGGCCGGCGGTGGTGGGAAACACCTATCTGGAAGGCACGTACAGCGAGGTCTACCCCGACATCAGCCAGGACGAGGCGGGGTTGCAAAAACTCTTTCGGCAGTTTTCGTTTCCCGGTGGCATCCCCAGCCACGCATCGCCCGAATGCCCGGGCTCCTTCCACGAAGGTGGCGAACTGGGCTATTCGCTCAGCCACTCGTTTGGCGCTGTGTTCGACAACCCCGAGCTGATCGTTGCCTGCGTGATCGGCGACGGCGAGGCCGAGACCGGGCCGCTGGCCACGTCGTGGCATTCCAACAAGTTTCTCGATCCGGTGACCGACGGCGCGGTGCTGCCGATCCTGCACCTGAACGGTTACAAAATCGCCAACCCGACCGTGCTCGCGCGCATCACCCGCGAGGAGCTGGCGCAGTTTTTGCGCGGCTGCGGCTGGACACCGCTGTTCGTCGAAGGCCATGAGCCGACCTTGATGCACGAGGCCATGGCCACGGCGCTGGACACCGCTGTTGAGCAGATTCGCGCGGCCCAGGAAGCCGCGCGCGCCACCGGCCAAGCGGTGCGCCCGCGCTGGCCGATGATCGTGCTCGATTCGCCCAAGGGCTGGACCGGGCCGAAGGAGGTCGATGGTTTGCCAGTTGAAGGCACCTTTCGCGCCCACCAGGTGCCGCTTAAAGACCCGGCCTCGCACCCGGGCTACTTGGCGCAGATCGAGTCCTGGCTTAAAAGCTACCGCCCCGGGGAACTGTTCGACGCGCAGGGCCGGTTGATCCCGGAACTGGTCGATCTCGCGCCAGTTGGCACCCGGCGCATGGGCGCCAACCCGCACGCCAACGGCGGCCTGCTGCTGCGCGACCTGCATCTGCCGGACTTTCGCGCCTACGCCTGCGAGGTGCCTGCTCCAGGCATCAAAGGCATGGGCGACACGCGTGTCCTCGGGCCATTCCTGCGCGACGTGGCGACGTTCAACGACGCGCAACGCAACTTCCGGGTTTTTGGCCCCGACGAGACGATGTCCAACGGTCTTGGCGCGCTGTTTGAGGTGACAGAGCGGCAGTGGGACGCGGCCACCGAGCCCAACGACGAGTTCCTCGCGCCCACCGGCCGCGTGATGGAGATGCTCAGCGAGCACCAGTGCGAGGGCTGGCTGGAAGGCTATCTGCTGACCGGTCGCCACGGCGTTTTCAACTGCTACGAAGCCTTCATCCACATCATCGATTCGATGTTCAACCAGCACGCGAAGTGGCTGACGGTGACATCGCACATTCCGTGGCGGCGCAACATCGCGTCGCTCAATTACCTGCTGTCTTCGCACGTCTGGCGCCAGGATCACAACGGCTTCTCGCACCAAGACCCAGGCTTCATCGACCATGTCGTCAACAAGAAGGCCGATGTGGTGCGTGTGTACCTGCCACCAGACGCGAACTGTCTGCTGTCGGTGATGGACCACTGCCTGCGCAGCCGCCACTACGTCAACGTCGTGATTGCCGGTAAACACCCGGCACCGCAGTGGCTGACGATGGACGCGGCGGTGAAGCATTGCACGCAGGGCATTGGCATCTGGGAATGGGCCAGCAACGATGGCATGGAGGCGCCCGATGTGGTGATGGCCTGCTGCGGCGACGTGCCGACGCTGGAGACGCTGGCGGCGGTGTCCATCTTGCGTGAGCACCTGCCCGAACTGAAGATCCGCGTGATCAACGTCGTCGACCTGATGCGGCTGCAGTCTGAGACCGAGCACCCGCACGGCCTGGACGTGCGGGATTTCGACGAGCTTTTCACGCGCAATAAGCCGGTGATCTTCGCTTTCCACGGCTACCCGTGGCTGATCCACCGGCTGACCTACCGCCGCACCAATCACCACAATATCCATGTGCGCGGCTACAAGGAAGAAGGCACGATCACCACGCCGTTTGACATGACGGTGCTCAACGACCTCGACCGCTTTCACCTCGTGATGGACGTGATCGACCGCCTGCCGCAAACCGGCGACAAAGGCCTGGCGCTGAAGCGGCGGCTGAAAGACAAGCTGATCGAACACCGGCAATACATCAACCTGCATGGGCAGGACATGCCGGAGATCCGCAACTGGTCCTGGACGTCTGCGACCTGAGAACACCTGAAGCGGGCCAGGCGCACCAAGCTTTCCCAGCGGTATCTTCTACATCCACTCGCGCATGCTGGAGCGCTCGACCCGCCAGCCCAACCCCAGGCAGGCTGTTAAGCCGCCTCAGGGCGCATGTTCCAGAACACCTTGAGCAGCTGCAGACCGACCGGCGAATCGAACGAGGCAGGCTGCTGGTTCGTCTTGGACCACTCGGCGGTGGACAGCGTCAAAAGCTCAGAAGCGTTGATTTGCGCCAAGCCCATGTCCCATGAGCTGAAGGTGCGCTTGGCAATCTCGCCGTCCATGTATTCAACGATGTCTTGGTGTTGCGAGCTGCGCTGGATGCGCTTGTAGGCCTTGGCCACGTCCTGCGGGGCACCCTCTAGGCATTGCATGAAATGGGCGCCGCAGTGCAGCAGCACGCCTGTGATCTGGTGCTCGTGATTGAAGGCCCGGGCATCGGCCAGCAACACCTCAAGTTCGGCTGTCGCCAATCGATACGAGGCGGTGCTGGCATACACAACACAACGGAGATTTTTCACAGGACATCCTTCTCATCAGTATTTTTGAGTGGCCTCTGTGCGCTGACGCACGAACATGCGAATCGCAAGCCGCTTTTTTTCGAAGCTTGCACCGCGCACCTTACGCTTTACATCAGCTTGCTGTCCTACGCCCTGGCGTCGCGACGGCGGACACGCTGGACGATTCAGATTTCCGACGATGGGACCGTCTGCTCCACAGGGGGCCAAACCAGTCAAGCACGCGTCTTGATAAAAAGGGAGTTCTTATGCGCACGTTGCCCAGCCCTTTCGGGTACCGCTTGTTTGTTGCCCTCGAAACGGTGGATGGGTTGCGGTTGGAGCCGTTCGTCAATCGGGCGGACCTCTCGAACACGCTCACCCATTTCGGCAAAATCCACAAGGGCGGATTCAAAAGTGAAGTGCAACACCCTGGGTTTCAATGAACGAGGGTGGAGTGTTGAGCAAGAGTTCTCGATAGACCGCTAAGGGCGATCGTACGCCCAGGCCTTTTCTGGGCCGGTTGTTGATCTGATCGGCAATGGCGCCGAGCTGCTCCTGGCTATAGCCTGAGAGATCGGTACCCTTGGGCAGGTACTGACGCACCAGCCCGTTGGTGTTCTCGTTGGAGCCACGCTGCCACGGGCTGTGCGGGTCACAGAAGTACACCGCGATGCCGGTGCGCTGGCTCAGCTCCTTGTGCATGGACATCTCGCGCCCCTGGTCGTACGTCATGCTTTGGCGCATGGGCACAGCGATACCCAGCAGCTTGTCAGAGAAGGCCTGCATCACGTTGGCTGCGCTGGCGGGTTTGAACTCAGGTAGTTTGACGAGCATGAGCAACCTGCTGGTGCGCTCCACCAAGGTGCCCACCGCGCTGGCGTTAGCCGCGCCCTTGATCAGGTCCCCCTCCCAGTGGCCCGGGAACTGGCGCTCTTCTATCTCAGGCGGGCGCAGGTGGATGCTCGCCATGTCGGGGATCTGGCCTCTGCGGTCCTGTCCTTTGCTGCGAGGCACACGCTTGTTGCGGGCGTGGCGCAGGGTGGCGATCAGCTCGCGTTTGGGCTCACCCACGGGCTGGGCGTAGATGCAGTTGTAGGTGGTCTCGTGTGACACGCGGCGCTCATGACCCTTGGGCAAGATGCAGGCCAGTGTCAGGGCAATCTGCTCGGGTTACCAGCGCTGGCCCAGAAAGTGGCGCATCAGACCAAACAAGATGCCATCAAGGTGGAGCTTGCTCGGGGGACGGCCTTGCAGGCGCCGCTGTTGGGCGCAGGTACGAGCCGGGGTACTGGCGTAGCCTGTGGGCTGGGCGTTGCGCCGCAACTCCCGGCTGATGGTGCTTGGGGCGCGCCTCAGGACGAGGGCCATGGCGCGAACGCTGTACTTCTGCGGGACCAGACTGGCCAGGGTCACGCGGTCTTCAGGCTGCAGCTGTTGATAGCGCTTGGACGGGGTGCTTTGCATCTGCGGACCTTACTTGGTGGCAGGTGTTGCACTTCACTTTTGAATCCGCCCAAACTAATCCGGAGACTCCTCGCGCGGATACTAGCCGTCCGGAGCCTTTATGTTCCTTCGCATTCTTTTGGAAACCTTAGTGACTTGGAACCAACCACCCGTGTCTCC
>JBLIJY010000077.1:0-8817 GCA_047636095.1 Hydrogenophaga sp.
GCGGTCTTGAGCGGCAGCTCGGCCAGCAACAGGTCGAGCGTGCGCAGCGCGGCTGTGGAGAGTGCGCCGTCATCGGTTGTGGCCGCCTGCGGGTGCACCATCAATACAAACTCGCCACGCGTGCGGTTCGGGTTCGCCTGCAGCCAGGCGCTCAGGTCTTGCGCGGCGACCTCGGCCACTTCCTCGAACTGTTTGGTGAGCTCACGGCCCACCGTGACGCGGCGCGCACCCAGCGTGGCCAGGGCACTGGCGAGGGCCTCGATGCGGTGCGGCGCCTCCAGCAGCAGGCAGCCGCGCGCGTCGGTGGCGATGGCCAGCACCTCGCGCTGGCGCTCCAGCGCCTTGGGCGATAGGAAGCCGGCGAACACAAACCGACCCGAACCGCCGCCCAGGCCGGCCACGCTGAGCAAGGCGGTCAGGCTGCTGGCGCCGGGAATCGGCACGCAGCGCAGACCAGCGGCCTGCGCGATCGCCACCAGGCGGGCGCCCGGGTCGCTCACGCCGGGCGTGCCGGCGTCGCTCACATAGGCCACCCGCTGGCCGTCACGCAGGCGCTGCACCACGGTTTGTGCAGCCTGCGCCTCGTTGTGTTCGTGCAGCGCGAGCAGCGGCTTGTGCAACCCGTAGCCTTGCAGCAGCGAGGCGGTGTGGCGCGTGTCTTCGCAGGCCACGGTGTCGACCAGCGACAGCACATGCAGCGCGCGCAGCCCGATGTCGGCCAGGTTGCCAATCGGTGTGGCCACCAGATACAGGGCGCCCTGCGGATAATGCTGCTGGCCGGCGAACGCGCTGGCGGTGCTCAACAGGGAAGGGGCGTGTGCAGACAATGGTTTTCAACCCGAAGACATGGCTGGTGCGCAAAATCGCGCCAACTGCGGCCACCAACGCCGCTGATGCGAATGGTGCCTCCAAAAGCAGCACCAAACAGCGTGGAGACGCCGCTGAGGATGCGGCTCTGGCTCACTTACAAGCCCAGGGCTTGCGCCTGGTGCAGCGCAATTTCAAGACCCCAGGGCGCGGTGGTGGCGAGATCGATTTGATTATGCGCGAGCGCGACGGCACGCTGGTTTTCGTTGAGGTGCGCCAGCGCGCCAGTGCCAGCCAGGGCGGCGCGGGCGGCGCGGGCGCCAGCATCACGCGCGCCAAGCAGCAGCGCATCGTGCTGGCCGCGCGGCATTTTCTGCTGCGGCTCGGGTCTGAGCCGCCGTGCCGTTTTGACGTGGTGCTGTTGCAGGGGCCAGCCCCTGCCTCGGGTGGTCCGTGCACCGCCGCTTCCATCACCTGGCTGCGCGCGGCGTTCGACGCCTCAGCCACCTTTTGACACCAACCGCAAGACTATGATCGCCCCATGCTTGTGCAACGTATCCAGCAACAATTCATCGACAGCGCCGATCTGAAGTACCAGTGCGCGCAAACGCTCGCGCCTCATGTGGAGGCGGCGGTGGGCGCGGTACTGGCCAGCGTCACCGGCGGCGGCAAGGTGCTGACCTGCGGCAACGGCGCCTCGGCCGCCGCAGCGCAGCAGTTTGCGGCCAGCTTCATCGGCCGCTACGACCGCGACCGCCCCGAGCTGGCGGCTCTTTCCTTGTGCGCCGACGCTTCGGTGCTGACCGGCATCACCAACGATTTCGACGCTCGTTCGGTGTTTTCGCGCCAAGTGCGCGCGCTCGGTCAGGCCGGTGATGTGTTGCTGGCCATCTCCACCACCGGCAACTCGCCCAATGTGCTGGCGGCGGTGGACGCGGCGCACGAGCGCGATATGACCGTGCTGGCACTCACTGGCGCGCGCGGTGGCGCGCTGGCGCAGCGGCTGCGCGACACCGATGTGCAGGTGTGTGTGCCCCATGACATGCCGGCCCGAATTCTGGAGGTGCACCACCTGGTGCTGCACTGCATTTGTGACGGGGTGGACGCCCAGCTGCTGGGTCTGCCAGACGCCATCGATCCCGAACAGGAGAACACCGCATGAAGAAAATTTTGTCCCGCCGCAGTTCGCGGCTCGCCAGCCTGAGCCTGGCGGTTGTGTTGCTGGGGAGTGTGCTGAGCGCTTGCGCGCCGCTCGTCATTGGCGGCGCCATGACCACGGCCATGGTCGCATCGGACCGCCGCACCTCGGGCGCGCAGCTCGAAGACCAGGGCATTGAGCTGCGCGCGGCCAGCCGCTTGCGCGATGCCATGGGTGACCGCGGCAACGCCAGCGTGACCAGCTACAACCGGCAGGTGCTGATCACCGGCGAGGTGGGCACCGCGCAAGACAAGGCGCTGGTTGAGCAAACCATTGCGGGCGTGGAAAACGTGCGCAGCATCGTCAATGAGCTCGGGGTGATGGGCGCCACGTCGCTCACCCAGCGCTCGGCCGACGCGCTGGTCACCGGGCGCATCAAGGCGACCATGATCGACGCCCGCAACGTCCCGGCCAACGCATTCAAGGTGGTGACCACCCGAGGCACCGTCTACCTCATGGGCCGCGTGACCCAAAACGAGGCCGATCGCGCCACGATCATCGCGCGCAACACCCAGGGCGTGCAACGCGTGGTGCGCCTGCTGGAGATCATCACGCCCGAGGAGCTGGCCCGCTTGCAACCGCAGCCAGCACCAGTGGGCAATTTGACATCCTCTGCGCCTGTCAGGTGAAGTTGGGCGGCGATGCAGATGAGTCCATTCGCGCGATCGGTGCGCAAGCCCCGCACCGACGACACGACAGCGGTTGCGCCTACCGCAGCCTTTTGATCAGGCTGGAGGTGTCCAGGCGGTTGCCGCCCACCGCCTGCAAGTCAGCATAAAACTGGTCAACCAAGGCCGTCACCGGCAGGCGTGCGGCGTTGCGTTTGGCCTCGTCGAGCACCAGGCCCAGGTCTTTGCGCATCCAGTCCACGGCAAAACCAAAGCTGAACTGGTCGGCCACCATGGTCTTGCCGCGGTTGTCGAGCTGCCAGCTCTGGGCGGCGCCTTTGCCGATCACATCGAGCACCTGGTTCATGTCCAGCCCGGCCTTCTGACCAAAGGCGATGCCCTCGGCCAGCCCTTGAACCAGGCCTGCAATGCAGATCTGGTTGACCATCTTGGTGAGTTGCCCGGCGCCGCTGGGGCCCATGAGGGTGAAGGCGCGGGAAAACGCCAGTGCCACCGGCTTGGCTTTCTCGAACGCGGCCAATTCGCCGCCGCACATCACGGTGAGTGCGCCGTTTTGCGCCCCCGCTTCGCCGCCAGAGACAGGCGCATCGACAAAGCGCAGCCCCAGCGTCTTGGCGGCCTGGGCCAGCTCACGCGCCACGTCGGCCGAGGCGGTGGTGTGGTCGACGAAGATGGCACCGGGCTCCATGCCGGCGAAAGCGCCGTCGGGGCCCAGGGTGATGGCGCGCAGATCGTCGTCGTTGCCCACACAGGCGAACACGATGGCTGCGCCCTTGGCGGCCTCGCGCGGTGTGTCACGGTGCTGACCGCCAAAGTCGGTGCACCAGGCCTGCGCCTTGGCCGCTGTTCGGTTGTAAACCGTGACATGGTGACCCGCCCGCGCCAGATGTCCGGCCATGGGGTGGCCCATGACACCCAGGCCTAGAAAGGCCACCTGGACGGCGGTTGTGAATTCGTAGCTGCGTTCTGCGATGGATGGCATGGGTTTTTGATAGGGAAGTCAGGCGTTCAGGAGCGAACTGGGGTGGGTGAATGCTTCTTCGGCGCGAAGCTCGGGCGCGGCGTCAAACAATCGTCATGTGTTCGGTACCAGCAGCCAGATCCTGTGTTCTGGCGCGCTTGCTGTGCAGCTTGATCTGCAGGCGCAGGTCGTTGAGCGAGTCGGCGTTGCGCAGCGCGTCTTCGAACGAGATGAGATTTTCCTCGAAGGCGTTGAACAGGGCCTGGTCGAAGGTCTGCATGCCGATGTGCGTGCTTTTTTTCATGATCTCCTTGATCTCGGCGACATCGC
Source organism: Hydrogenophaga sp. (assembly GCA_047636095.1). Classification (GTDB taxonomy): domain Bacteria; phylum Pseudomonadota; class Gammaproteobacteria; order Burkholderiales; family Burkholderiaceae_C; genus Hydrogenophaga. The sequence goes on from JBLIJY010000077.1 coordinate 3,926, forward strand.
CTTTGAAGATCAGATCGGAGATCAGCGGCGAGTTGAGCATGATCTCCACCGCTGCGTGTCGGCCCTTGTTGTCTTGCCGCGGCACCAGCCGCTGCGACACCAGCGCGCGCAGGTTCAGCGAGAGGTCCATCAACAGCTGCGCGCGCCGCTCTTCGGGGAAGAAGTTGATGATGCGGTCCAGCGCCTGGTTGGCGCTGTTGGCGTGCAGGGTGGCCAGGCACAGGTGACCGGTCTCGGAGAACTGGATCGCGTGCTCCATGGTCTCGCGGGTGCGGATCTCGCCCATCAGAATCACGTCGGGCGCCTGGCGCAGGGTATTTTTCAAGGCCGCATCCCAGCTGTCGGTGTCCACACCCACCTCTCGCTGGGTGACCACGCAGTTCTTGTGCGGATGCACAAACTCCACTGGGTCTTCAATCGTGATGATGTGGCCGTGGGTGTGTTCGTTACGCCAGTCGACCATCGCGGCCAGCGAGGTGGACTTGCCCGAGCCGGTGGCACCCACCAGAATGCACAGCCCGCGCTTGGACAGCACCACGTCTTTGAGCACCTGCGGCAGCCCCAGCTTGTCGATCGTGGGCAGCGTGGAGGGTATGGTCCTCAACACCATGCCGACCTTGCCCTGCTGGATGAAGGCGCTGACGCGAAAACGCCCGACATTGGGCGGTGAAATGGCGAAGTTGCATTCCTTGGTGCGCTCGAATTCGGCCGCCTGCTTGTCGCTCATGATGGCGCGCGCCAGCGACAGCGTGTGCGCCCCGTTGAGCGGCTGCGGCGACACCTTGACCACCTTGCCGTCGACCTTGATCGCTGGCGGGAAGTCGGCGGTCAGGAAAAGGTCGCTGCCGGTGCGGCTGACCATCAGCCTGAGCAAATCGTTGATGAACTTGGATGCCTGATCGCGTTCCATGGATGCTTACTTTCTTGAGTGGCTCAGATCAATCGGAGGCGGTGCCCCAACCCAGAACGCCGCAGATCCGGCTTCGCCGGTCTGCCAGCGTTGCCCCCTGGAAGGGGGTGACAGGCCGCGCAGCAGGCCCGGCGCGGGGGTGGGCACCTCTAGCCGGGGAAGTTTTCTGGAATCTTGGCTTTGCTGCGCGCTTCGGCGGGGCTGATCACATTGCGCCGCACCAGATCGGTCAGGTTCTGGTCCAGCGTTTGCATGCCTACGCTGTTGCCGGTCTGGATCGAGGAATACATCTGCGCCACCTTGGCTTCGCGGATCAGGTTGCGAATGGCGCTGGTGCCCAGCATGATTTCGTGGGCGGCGACCCGACCGCTGTTGTCCTTGTTCTTGCACAGGGTTTGCGAGATCACCGCCACCAGCGACTCGGACAACATGGCGCGCATCATGTCTTTTTCTTGCGCTGGGAACACGTCGATGATGCGGTCGATGGTTTTGGCGGCGCTGGAAGTGTGCAGCGTACCGAACACCAGGTGGCCGGTTTCGGCGGCGGTCATCGCCAGGCGGATAGTTTCCAGGTCGCGCAATTCGCCCACCAAAATCGCGTCTGGGTCTTCGCGCAGGGCCGAGCGCAGGGCGTTGGCAAAGCTCAGCGTGTGCGAGCCCACTTCGCGTTGGTTGACCAGGCACTTCTTGGACTCGTGCACGAATTCCACCGGGTCTTCCACCGTGAGGATGTGGCCGTACTCGGTCTCGTTGAGGTGGTTGACCATGGCGGCCAGCGTGGTCGATTTGCCCGAGCCGGTGGGGCCGGTGACCAGCACCAGGCCGCGCGGGCGCAGCGCGAGATCGGCAAAGATCTTGGGTGCGTTGAGCTGCTCCAGCGTGAGGATCTTGCTGGGGATGGTGCGAAACACCGCGCCTGCGCCGCGGTTGTGGTTGAAGGCGTTGACCCGAAAACGCGCCAGGCCTTCGATCTCGAACGAGAAGTCGCACTCCAGGAACTCTTCGTACTGCTTGCGCTGGCTGTCGTTCATGATGTCGAACACCATGGCGTGAACCTGTTTGTGGTCCAGCGGCTCGACGTTGATGCGCCTCACATCACCGTGCACCCGTATCATCGGCGGCAGTCCAGCCGAGAGGTGCAAGTCAGAGGCCTTGTTCTTCGCGCTGAAGGCCAGCAGTTGGGTGATGTCCATCCCGGATTCCTGAGCTGTTGGTTGTTACAACGATTATGACGAGCATTGAATCCCATCTTCAGACCGTTCAGGACCGTATACGTCACGCTTGTGCGGTTGCCCAGCGCGACGCGACGCAGGTCACGTTGCTCGCGGTCTCCAAAACACAGCAGCCCGAGGCGGTGGTGCAGGCCGCCGCCGCCGGGCAGCGCGACTTTGGCGAAAACTACGTGCAAGAAGGGGTGGAGAAGATCCTGGCCCTTCGCGAGTTGCTGCCTGATGTGTCGCTCAGCTGGCATTGCATTGGGCCGTTGCAGAGCAACAAAACCCGGCTGGTGGCCGAGCATTTCGACTGGGTGCAGTCGGTCGATCGTTTGAAGATCGCGCAGCGCCTGAGCGAGCAGCGCCCGGCGGGGTTGGCACCGCTGCAGGTTTGTCTGCAGGTCAATGTGGATGGGGGGGCCAACAAGTCGGGCGTGTCGCCCGCCGAGCTGCCCGCGCTGGCTCGGGCGGTAGCGCAACTGCCGAACCTGCGGCTGCGGGGTCTGATGTGCATTCCCGAACCGGCCGACACGGTAGCGGCGCAGCGCGTGGTGTTCGATCAGGCCCGCACGCTGCTCGCTGATCTGAACCAGCAGGGGATGGCGCTGGACACGCTGTCGATGGGCATGAGCGAAGACATGGATGCGGCGATTGCATCGGGCTCTACCTTGGTGCGGGTGGGTCGGGCGATTTTCGGCAGCCGGCCCGCCAAGGCCTGAGCGCTCACGCGATCCCGGCGGGCACGCTGGTTTACTTGCCCGGCACCATTGGTACCGGGCGCACCTGGCCACAGTCGGCGCTGAGCCAGCGACCGGTGCCGTCCATGGTCACGTTCATCGGTTTGCCTTCGTGGGTGGCTTTGACGCGCATGGCCATGTCGTAGCCGGTGTCGCCGCGAAAGGTGTAGGTGCCTTCGCCCGAGGAGGGCGGGTTGGTGCAAGTGAAGCTCATTTTCATGGTGTTGCCCGTGCGGGCACCCAGCTGGGTTTTACAGTCGCCTTCGGTCTGGGTGGGCAACTCCTGGCGCGCGGCCATCTCGGGCGTGATGCAGACCTTCACCGACATGCCGCCACCCTTGCTCGGACCCAGATTCACGCCCTGCTGCGCCAGCATGTCTTCCATCATCTTGCGCTGCGCGGGCGGCATGCTCGCCATCTGCTGCTGCATCTGGGCCATGGCTTGATCCATTTGCGGGTTGCCGCCCACCCGGGTCTGGATCTCCCAAAGACCGGGTTTGGTGGACTGGGCGAAGGCGCTGGCGGCGCTCAGCAGCAACAACAACGGGCACAACAGCCGGGCGGGTGTGAGCATGCGGGGTCTCCTGGCCAACAAAACACGATGGTTTCATTGTGCGGTGGGGCTGGCGGTCTGCCAACCCCAACAAGCTCCCGAAAAAGGGTGGACGCGCAGCACCCTCAAAGCGGCAGTCGGGCCGTGCTCTTGATCTCTTCAATCACCGCGTACGTGCGCGTCTCCCGCACGCCCGGCAGTTGCCACAAAACGCTGCCGGCGAAATCCCGGTAGGCCGCCATGTCGGCCATGCGGGTCTTGAGCAGGTAGTCGAAACCGCCAGCCACCATGTGGCATTCCATGATCTCGTCGCGCACCTGCACCGCCGCCTTGAACGCATCGAACACGTTGGGCGTGGTGCGGTCCAGCAGCACCTCGACAAACACCGTCATGCCGCAGCCGAGTTTGAGCGGGTTCAGCCGGGCCTCGAAACCCAGGATGTAACCCTCGCGTTGCAGGCGCTGGGTGCGCGCAAGCACCGCCGTGGGCGACAGGCCCACCGTTTCTGCCAGCTTGAGGTTGGAGAGCCTGCCGTCGGCCTGCAGCGCTTGCAAGATGCGCAGGTCGACGCGGTCGATGGGGAGGGTGAGAGGGTTCATTGACCGTGAAAGATGCGGAAAGGACACGAATTTTCAGTGAAAAACTCAAGCAACAAGCCACGATGATCGCAGCCTGATCACCCCCACTGTCTACTGGAGTCTTCGATGTCCCTGCGCTTGTCCGACCGCCTGCCCGACCCCTACCGATCGGAGGCACCCACCGTTGAGCAGCGTCTCGCGGCGTTGCAAGGCGCGCTGGACTGGGCGGCTGCCGCCCGCGAAGCCGCGCCCTGGGTGCGCTCGGTGCGCGACAACCCGCCGCCGTTCTGGGCGATGGAAAGCCTGCTCAAGGAATACCCGATCTCCAGCGCCGAGGGCCTGGCGCTGATGCGCCTGGCCGAGGCCCTGTTGCGGGTGCCCGACGCTGAGACCGCGATCGCGCTGACAGCAGACCAGCTGGGCCGTGCCGACTTCGACGGCGCGGCCGACTCGGCGCTGGCGCGTCTGTCGTCGTCGGCGATTGCGATGTCCAAGAAATTCTTGCCCGAGTCGTCCGGGCAGCATGGCCTGATGAGCAAACTGGGCGCGCGCACGGTGGTGGCCGCCACGCTGCGCGCGGTGCAGCTGCTGGGGTGCCAGTTTGTGCTGGGCCAGACCATCGAAGAAGGCATGAAAGAGGCGGCCTCGGCGCGCAAGCGCCAGAGCCAGCTGCGTTTCAGCTTCGACATGCTGGGCGAGGGCGCACGCACCGACGCCGACGCGAAACGCTACCTGGCGAGCTACCAAAACGCGATCGCCGCGATCGCGCGCACGGCCGACTCGAAGCGCTCGCCGCAAGACAACGACGGCATCTCGATCAAGCTCAGCGCGCTGCACCCGCGCTTTGAGGACCTGCAGCACGGCCGCGTGATGGAGGAACTGGTGCCGCGCGTGTGGAGC
>JBLIJY010000078.1:0-8743 GCA_047636095.1 Hydrogenophaga sp.
GCTCCATCGAGGTGCTGCTGCCCGATCTGGACGCGGGCAACCACGCGCTGGCGCTGGAAATCGCCCGCCTGCCCGAGCAGATCAAAGGCTTTGGTCATGTGAAGGCACGCAACCTGGCGGCTGTTCGCAGCCGCTGGGCCGAGCTTCAGACGCGCTGGGCGGCAGGCGACAGCAAGGCGGTGCAGGCAGCCTGAGGGCGCTGCGCGCCATCGCGTCGGCCTTGCAGGCTGGCGGCTCTGTGGCCGCGTCATACAATGTTTGGCTTATTCGGGCACGCCTTAGGGTGTGTCTGTGTGCCTGTGTGGCGCGCGGGCGCCCAATCCCCCTCCCGTTAACCTCTTCGTTGGAGTATTTCCGTGTTCATTTCCTCTGCCTTCGCCCAGACCGCTGCCGGCGGCGACACCACCTCCACGCTGATGAGCCTGCTGCCGCTGGTGCTCATGTTTGTGGTGCTGTATTTTGTGATGATTCGCCCCCAGATGAAGCGCCAGAAAGAGCACAAGGCCATGGTGGAAGCGCTGGCCAAAGGCGACGAGGTAGTGACGGCTGGCGGCTTCCTGTGCAAGGTGTCCAAGATCGGTGAGACCTTCATTGGCGTTGAACTGGCGTCTGGCGTTGAGGTGCAGATGCAGCGCTCTGCGGTGACGCAGGTGCTGCCCAAAGGCACGGTTAAGTAACCCCCCCCCGCGCCCCGCGCCGCACCTGCGGTGCGTCACCCCCCCAGGGGGCGGCGCTGGCGGCCCGGCAAAGCCGGTTCCGCGGCGCCCTGAGCAAGTCCTCCGCTCCCCTGCCATTTTTCCCGCTTGCCGCGTCTGACCATGAACCGATATCCGCTTTGGAAGTACCTGATCATCGCGGTGGCGCTGGTGATCGGCGGGCTGTATGCGATGCCCAACCTGTTTGGCGAGTCGCCGGCGGTGCAGGTTTCGGCGGCCCGCGCCTCGGTGCGCATCGACACCAGCACCGTGACACGGGTCGAGCAGGCGTTGACTGCGGCCTCGCTCAAGCCCTCGCTGATTCAACTGGATGGCAATTCGGTCAAGGCGCGGTTCGATTCCACCGACGACCAAATCAAAGCGCGCGATGCCATGGAGCGCGCGCTCAATCCCGACGCCACCAACCCGGGGCATGTGGTGGCACTCAACCTGTTGCCGCGCACACCGGTGTGGCTGGCCAGCCTGAAAGCTTCGCCCATGTACCTGGGGCTCGATCTGCGGGGCGGGGTGCATTTCATGTTGCAGGTCGACATGCCAGCGGCGCTGCAGCGCCGGGCCGATGTGCTCACCGGCGACCTGCGCACCGCGCTGCGCGAGAAGAACATTCGCCACAGCGGCGTCAGCCGCAGCGGCCAGACCATCGACATCCGTGCCCGTGACGCGCAAACGGCCGATGCGGCGCGCGCGCTCATCCAAGACCAGTTTCCCGATCTGGACATCAGGGAAACGGTTGATGGCACCGACTACCGGCTGAGCGCCGCGCTCAAGCCCGAAGCGGCCCGACTGGTGCAGGAGAACGCACTCAAGCAAAACATGGTCACGCTGAGCAACCGGATCAACGAACTCGGCGTGGCCGAGCCGGTGATCCAGCAGCAGGGCGTTGACCGCATCGTGGTTCAGTTGCCGGGCGTGCAGGACACGGCCAAGGCCAAAGACATTCTGGGCCGCACCGCCACACTCGAAGTGCGCCTGGTGGACGAGAGCATCGAAGGCCAGGCGGCTGAGCGCGGCGGCGCGCCGGTGCCATTTGGCTCCGAGCGCTACCCCGAGCGCAGTGGCCAGGCGGTGATCGTCAAGCGCGACGTGATCCTGACCGGCGAGAACCTGACCGACGCCCAGGCCGGCTTCGACGATACCCAGCAACCTGCGGTGCACCTCACGCTGGACGCCAAAGGCTCGCGCATCTTCCGCGATATCACCCGCGAAAACGTGGGCAAGCGCATGGCCATCATCTTGTTTGAGAAGGGCCGCGGCGAGGTGGTGACCGCGCCGGTGATCCGCGGCGAAATTGGAGGCGGGCGGGTGCAGATTTCGGGCGCCATGACCACGGTGGAAGCGAGCGACACCGCGCTGTTGCTGCGCGCTGGTTCATTGGCCGCACCGATGGAGATCATTGAAGAGCGCACCATCGGCCCCAGCTTGGGCGCCGACAACATCGCCAAGGGCTTCAACAGCGTGATCTGGGGCTTTGCGGTGATCGTGGTGTTCATGTGCGTTTACTACGCGCTGTTTGGCGTGTTCTCCAGCTTGGCGCTGGCGTTCAACCTGGTGTTGCTGGTGGCGGTGCTCTCCATGCTGCAAGCCACGCTCACCCTGCCTGGCATTGCTGCGATGGCGTTGGCCCTGGGTATGGCGATCGACTCCAATGTACTCATCAACGAGCGGGTGCGTGAGGAGTTGCGCCGGGGCGCCTCGCCGCAGGTGGCGATCAACACCGGCTACGACACCGCCTGGGGCACCATTCTCGACTCCAACATCACCTCGCTGATCGCCGGCGTGGCGCTGCTGATTTTTGGTTCTGGCCCAGTGCGCGGGTTTGCGGTGGTGCACTGCATCGGTATTCTCACCAGCATGTTTTCCAGCGTGTTCTTCTCGCGCGGCCTGGTCAACCTGTGGTATGGCCGCAAGAAAAAACTCAAAACGGTGTCGATCGGCACCGTGTGGCGCCCCGATGGAGCGCCCACTTCCGCAAAAGCCGAGTAAGGACACGACATGGAATTGTTTCGCATCCGCAAGGACATCCCGTTCATGCGCCACGCGCTGGTGCTCAACGCGATTTCAACGCTCACCTTCCTGGCCGCTGTGTTTTTCCTGTTCTCCAAGGGGCTGAATCTCTCGGTGGAGTTCACGGGCGGTACCGTGGTGGAGGTCGCCTATGAGCAGCCTGCGGATCTGACGGCGGTGCGCCAGGTGGTGGAGTCGCTGGGTTACGCTGAAGTGCCGGTGCAGAATTTCGGCACCTCGCGCGATGTGCTGATGCGTCTTCCTGTGCGCGAAGGCAGCACCTCGGGCGAGCAAAGCCAGGTGCTGATCGCAGCGCTAAAGGCGCAGAACCCAGCGGTGGAGCTGCGGCGCACCGAGTTCGTCGGGCCACAGGTCGGCCGCGAGCTGGTGGAAAACGGCTTGAAAGCGTTGGCGATGGTGATCGTGGGCATCATGATCTACCTCGCGATTCGCTTCGAGTGGAAGTACGCCGTCTCGGCCATCATCGCCAACCTGCACGATGTTGTCATCATCCTGGGCTTCTTTGCTTTCTTCCAGTGGGAATTCTCGCTGGCGGTGCTGGCCGCGGTGTTGGCGGTGCTGGGGTATTCGGTCAACGAATCCGTGGTGATTTTTGACCGCATCCGGGAGAGTTTCCGCCGCCATCGCAAGAAGACGACCGAACAGATCATCGACAACGCGATCACCGCCACCATCAGCCGCACCATCATCACGCACGGCTCGACCGAAATCATGGTTCTGTCGATGCTGCTGTTTGGCGGACCAACGCTGCACTATTTCGCGCTCGCGTTGACCATTGGCATCTTGTTTGGCATTTACTCGTCGGTGTTCGTGGCTGCGGCGATTGCGATGTGGCTGGGCATCAAGCGCGAAGACCTGATCAAGAGCGGACCCAAGAAAGAAGGCGATCCTGACGACCCCAACGCAGGGGCCATGGTTTAGTCGCTCCGACGCGGCGCGAGGGGAGGCTGGGTGGGGCAATCAATCGTGGTTTTTCTCACATCCGTGTCATACTAAAAAAATCGTGGTTTCTTCTGATCTGCACGCATCACCCCTGGCCCAGCAGGCCCGTGAACGCTTTTTGGTTCAAATTGGCCGCATGTTGCCGGCGCTGGGCAAGGCGTGTGACCAGCGCCTGACCAGTGCCTTGGATCAGGCCGGCTCGGCACGAGAAATCCAGGCCCGACGCGATGCCTGGACCGACTTTTCGAGTCAGCAAGTGGCTTGGCTGAACAACACCCGCAAGGGATTGCAGCGCTCACTGCTGCCGCGCTTGACCCCCGCACTGGACGCTCAGAGAACGAGCGGGCGCCTGGAGTTGGTGTCTGAAGATGCCATCGACGATCACATCTTGGCTTCTCGCTTGGCCATGCGGGTGCTGGAAGTGGTGTCTTCTGAACTCAACGATCTGCGCATTCGCATCCAATATTTGGAGAAGCGCCAAGAATTGCCACGCGGTGATGTGCTGTTGCCCGATGTGGTCACCCGCGTGCTGGTCGACCAGTGGCTGGCAGCGGGCATGACCCGCCAAGCCTGGCAACTGGTGCAAGAGGCGATGGTGCCTGTGCTCAACCTCAAGATGCACGAAGCCTACAAATCGGCCAACGAATTTCTCGTGGCCAGCGGTGTGATGAAAGAAATCGACCTGCAGTCTTTGGTCAAGCGCGCGCCCGGCGCGCACAGCCAAGGCAAGGCCGCAGGCTCGGGCCCTGTGCCAAGCGGTGCTCGAGGCGCCGATTCGGGTGTCAGCGCCAGCGATCTGGGCGCTGCCGGGCACACGCGGGCGCCCGTGAGCCAGTCCGCCATGGACGTGCACGATGAAACCCGGATGTTGACCAGCGCAACGCCGCTGGCGCGCGCGCGAATGCGCGCGCAGAGTGTGGTGGGGCGACTCAAGCGCCTGCTGATGGACAAGGTGGGGGGCGACTTCGAAGCCACCCAGCTGATGCCCCCGCCATCGCCTCGCCTGCAGCAAGCCATGGCGCAAGCCATGCCTTCGATGGCCAGTGGCCATGCAGGCGCTGCCGCCCTGGATGGCTCACCCGCGTATGCGGCAGGGCCGGTGCAGCTGGAGCAGGCTGCGACCATGCTGCGCCAGCGCACCACCGAGTTCAAGCAGGCCGCATCGACCTCGTCTGAGAAAGCCACCATTGAGGTGGTGGCCCTGATGTTCCAGGCCATCCTGGCCGAAGAACGGATTTCACCCAGCGTGCGCGTCTGGTTCGCGCGGTTGCAGATTCCGGTGCTGCGCGTGGCACTGGCCGAGCCCGATTTTTTCAGCGCGCTGCAGCATCCGGCGCGCCGCCTGATCGACCGCCTGGGTTCTTGTGTGCTGGGTTTTGAGTCCAACGTGGGGTCTGCCGTGCTGGAGGCGGAGATCAAGCGCGTGGTGCAGGTGATCGAGCAGTACCCAGAAACAGGCCGCAAAGTTTTCCAGCTGGTGCACGACGAGTTCGGGAAATTTCTCCTGACCTACCTGAGCGAGCAAGGCGGCGTGAGCCGCTTGGTGAGCGTGGCGCAGCAGGTGGAGCAGAAAGAGACGCTGGTGGTGCAGTACACGATTGAGCTGCGCCGGTTGCTCGATGACGTCCCGGTTCGCGACGAGATCCGCGACTTCCTCTTCAAGGTCTGGGTCGAGGTGCTGGCGCTGGCCAGCGTGCGCCATGGGCTTCAGCACGCTGAGACGACGGCCCTCAAACAGGTGGCGACCGATCTGCTCTGGGCGGCCAGCGCCAAACCCGATCGCAACGATCGCGCACGCGTGATTCAGCAACTGCCCCATTTGCTGCAGCGCTTGCGCCAGGGCATGGGACTGCTCGGGTACCCCGCTGGCTTGCAAGCCCAGCACATCAAGTCGGTGAGCGACATCCTGGCCGATGCCTTCATGTCGCGCACCGAACCGATTGCGCAAGCGCAGCTGGACCAGCTCGCGCAGCGGCTGGCGCATCTGGAGGACTATCTGCCCAAGGGCGGCATGGGTGACCTGGATCTCGACAACGAGAGCATTGAGATGATCACCGGCGTGGATGCCAGCAACATCGAGGTGATCAACCAAGGCGGCAGCAAGCCCAACGACGCGATGCGCGCTTGGGCGGTGGAATTGCAGATTGGTTCCTGGCTTGGCCTGGACCACAACGGCAGACTCAACAGCGTGCAGCTGGCCTGGCGCAGCCAGCGCGGTCAGCTCTATTTGTTTGTCACCAACGCCGGGCGCTGCTACCTGATTCAAGCCGCTCGCGTGGCGGCCTACTTGCAGGCCGGGCTGCTGGTGCCAAGCGAAGAAGAGACGCTGACGGTGCGCGCCACCCGCGATGCGCTGGCCAAGCTGGACGCCAATCCTGAGCGGTTGCTGGGGCAGTAGGCCCACTCCCGTGCCCCTCAAGGGGCAACGCTGGCGGCCCGGCGGAACCGGTTGCGCGGCGTTCTGGGCACGATCGGCCTTCGGACCCGCCCGTGAAAAGTCATTCCTTCCCTGCGACGCCTGATCGGTCAGCTCTGCGCCAGACGTTGTAGCAAGCCGCCCGGCAACCGTGCTATGGCGTCTTGCAGCTCCAGCTCCAGCAACCGAGCCTGCAGCGTGGCGGTGTCCAGGCCGGTGCGCGCTTGCAGGGCGTCCAGACTCACCGGGTCATAGCCCATCGCTTTGAGCAAACCCTCGGGGTCGACCAGCGGGTCGCCAATCGGTGTGGGTGTCACCTGGGCGGTGGGTGTGGTGATGCGCAGGTCTTCCAGAATGTCCTGCGCCGACTCGACCAGTTTGGCGCCTTGGCGGATCAGGGCGTGGCAGCCGCGCGACTGCGGGGCATGGATGGATCCGGGAATGGCAAACACCTCGCGGCCTTGCTCGGCGGCCAGACGCGCGGTGATGAGCGAGCCCGACTGCAGCGCCGCCTCCACCACCAGCGTGCCTTGGGACAGCCCCGCAATCAACCGGTTGCGGCGCGGAAAATTGCCCGGCAAAGGGGGTGTGCCCAGCGGATACTCGCTGATCAGCGCACCCTGCTCAGCGATTTTGTGGGCCAGCGCCAGGTGCCGCTTGGGGTAGACGCGGTCCAGCCCGGTACCGACCACCGCCAGCGTGGGCGCACCGCCCGCCAAGGCGCCTTCGTGCGCGGCGCCGTCAACGCCCAGCGCCAGCCCCGACACCACACAAACGCCCGCCTCACCCAGCGCCTGGGCAAATTGCCGGGCGTTTTGCTCGCCCTGCGGCGTTGGGTTGCGGCTGCCTACGATGGCCAGACGCTGGGGGTGTTGCAGGGTGTCGATCTGCCCCAGCACGTAGAGCATCAGCGGCGGGTCGGCCATCTGCAGCAGCTCGGGCGGGAAGCGCGGGTCGTCCAGGCTCAGCAGGTGGCGGTTGGAGCCGCCAGCCAGCCAGTGGGTGGTGGCTTCGATGGTGGCCGCGAGGTCATCGGGCGGTGTGAGCAATGCCTGCGCCAGCCGGGGCCCAACCACCGCATGCAGCGCGGGCCGTTCCTGCTGGAAAACCGCTTCGGGTGGACCAAAAGCCGCAAGCAGCTTGCGCGCACTGTCGATGCCCACGCCGGGTGTGCCGAGCAAGCGCAGCCAAGCGGCCAGTTCGTGGGGGACCATGTGCCCGAAGCGCTTAAGGATTGGTGAAGGTGTCGCCCACCTTGACGCCGTCTTGAATCTCCAGCACCAGCGCGTAGGAGAGGCGCTCGAAGGTCTGGAACACCATCATCAGGCCGTTGCGCTCGCCAGGCAGGCGCAGCGTGGGGCGAGCGGCGTCGGTGCGATCGATCAGGCTGCTGTTGTCGCGCAGGATCGCCAACACGTGACCGCGCTCCATGCCGTCGTTCGTGCCACGGTTGATGATCACGACCTGGTTTTGGGCCGCGAAGGTCACCGCATTGCCTTGGATGGACACCACCTGGCCCGCTTGGGCGCCGGATGGCGCACGCGGCACGTAGTTGGAGAGGTCGCGCTCTGGCTCAGGCAGCAGGCGGTCGCCGACCCGCATTTCTTCTTTGGCAGCCACGATGTCGATGGTGGCGGGCACCAGCTCGGCCGGGCCAGACCCGTCCAGCGGCGCCACCAGTCCAACAGACTCGCTGCGCTCCAGCACCGCTTTGCCCAGGTACTGGGCCTCAAAGCCGAGGATCTCGCCGGTGGTCGGGTCCTTCAGCGGTACCGCGTTGCGAAACACACGAAAGCCGTTCGGTTGCCCGTCGGTCAGGGTGAGTGGCGCGCCGCTTGCGCCGCCGCTGTAGGCGCCACGGGCATAAGCGCGATCGCCTCGGCTGAGCAGCACGCGGTTTTCGGGTGTGGCCACAATGCGTGGCGCACGCGACAGCATGGCCGCATCAACGATCAGCGACTCTGTCAGGAAGGCTTCGATGGCCTGCAAGGAAATGGGTGGCACCGCCGAGCTGTTCAGGCTCTCCGAGCGGATGCGGGGCGATACCTTCACCGTTTCCATTGCACCCTTGCCACCGCCGGGTCGGCGGGTTGACAGGGTGGCGCGGCCGTTCGATGTGTCGAGATACAGGGTCTGACCGGGAAAAATCAGATGCGGGTTGCGGATGTCTGCGAGATTCATGCCCCAGAGCTCTGGCCAACGCCATGGGCTCTGGAGAAAGAGACGGGAAATGGCCCAAAGCGTGTCGCCAGGCCGGATGGTGTAACTCTCAGGTGCGTTAGGCGCCAAATCGGACAGCGCCACACCAGTCTGGGCCACTTGGTTGGCGGTGGCGCGCTGGCCAGGCGTGATCGGAAAATTGGGCTCGCTCTGGGCCCACGCGGCGCTGCCCAACAGGCCTCCCGCCAGGGCACAGATGCCGACCAGCGGGCGCAACTGATGCAGGGAAAGGCGAGCAGTGGGCAAGGTGTGATGGATTGGCATGAGAGAGCCCTGGGGCGTGCGCGGCCGGTCCAGCGGAGCACCGGTGGAAGTTCCCGCTTGTGATCGCGGGAGCGTTTTGGTTTTGACAGGTCGCATGGGTTCTGAACTCAAGCCTTGGATTAGGCCATGTAGATGGCCCATGGCGGCAACGCAGCATTTG
>JBLIJY010000079.1:0-8734 GCA_047636095.1 Hydrogenophaga sp.
CCAGGCGGTCAAACCCAAGGGTCATAAGCACTGAGCCCCGCCCGATTCATCCAACGGCACGCTGCGTCGAGCCGGCGGATGAACTTCTTTGTTTCCTGACCAATCTGAAAGACCGTGCCCATGAAATCCCTGTTCCCTCTCTTGCTGATGTCGCTCGCGCTGCTCGGCGCTTCGCCCGCTTTCGCCCATGGCGAGGAAACCCACGCCAAAAAAGCCGGTCCTGTGGTCAAGGAGCAAAAAGCCTGGGGTATTGCGGGCGATGCCAAAGCGGTCAAGCGCACCATCGCCATCCAGATGGGCGACAACATGCGCTTCACTCCGGAGCGCATCGAGGTCACCCAGGGCGAGACGCTTCGTCTGACCCTGACCAATACCGGCAAAGTGATGCACGAGCTGGTGATTGGCACGCAGAAGGAACTGGCCGAACACGCGGCGCTCATGAAGCGCTTCCCCAACATGGAACACGAGGAGCCCTACATGGCCCACGTGGCACCGGGCAAGACCGGTGAGATCATCTGGACTTTCAACCAAGCCGGCGATTTTGATTTCGCCTGCCTGCTGCCCGGCCATTTCGAGGCAGGCATGGTGGGCAAGATTCTGGTCAAAGCCTCAACAGGAACCAAGAAATGAGGGACGCGGTAAGCCCAAACACTGAGCCGCGCAGTCTGCGTCGCCGACAACTCACCGCGCTGGCGGCTGCTGCCTTTTTACCTGGCTGGGTCCTGGCGCAATCTGCGCCTGCTAATGCCAGCGTCTTGGTACAGGTCTGGAAAGACCCAAACTGTGGCTGCTGCAAAGACTGGATGGTCTACCTAGAAGCCAACGGTTTTCGCACCCAGGCCTTTGACACGGGCAACACCGCCATGCGCAGCCGACTCGGCATGCCACAAAAACTCGGCTCTTGCCACACCGCGCTGGTGGGTGGCTATGTGATCGAAGGTCATGTGCCAGCGCGAGAAATCCAGCGCCTGCTAAAAGAAAAGCCGTCGGCGCTGGGGCTCACAGTGCCGCGCATGCCGATCGGTTCTCCAGGCATGGACGGTCCCGAATACGGCGGTCGCAAAGATCCCTACGAGGTGTTGCTGGTCGCCAAAGACGGCAGCACCACCGTTTTTCAACGTTACACCTGAAGGAATCTCTCATGAAATCGATCTCTACCCTGGCCCTGGTCACCGCGTTGGTCCTGCCTTTCGCGGTTTCTCTGCCCGCCGCCGCCCAGACCACGGCGCCAGTGGCGACCGCTCCCATGAGCGGCATGACCCATTCGGCCGACATGGCCGAAGGTGAAATCCGCAAGGTCAGCAAGGACACCGGCAAACTCACCATCAAGCACGGCCCGATCAAGAGCATGGACATGCCGCCCATGACCATGGTCTTCACCGCCAAGGACCCAGCCATGCTCGACAAAGTGGCCGTGGGCGACAAGGTGCGCTTTGCCGTCGCTGACGAAGGCGGCAAGATGCTGGTCACCGACATCCAGCCGGCCAAGTGATCCGAGTTCGTTGAGCCAGCGAACCGGGCTCACCGATGGACATCTTGGCGCATGGTCTCTGGGCTGGGGCTGCGGTGCTGGCTGTTGTGGCGCCTCGGCGCCCACCCGCATCGCTCTGGGCCTGGACGGTGGCGCTGGCCGTGATGCCCGACTTGGGCCACATGCTGCCCGTGACTGGATGGGCACTGGCCCACCTGTCCAGTGCCGATTGGTGGCAGTACGCCACCGCAGCGCCCGGTCAGGAGCCACCGATGCCAGAAGCCGTGGTGCTTTGGGCGCACCACTTGCATTGTGTGTTGCACAGTGCAGTGGTCGCGGCGGTGGTGACCGCCGCAGTGTGGGCCTGGAGACGGGCGTTCTGGTGGCCGCTGCTGGGCTGGTGGCTGCACATCGTGATCGATGTGTTCACCCACTCGGCCGATTTTTTCCCGTCACCGGTGTTTTACCCGCTGACGTATTGGGGCTTTGACGGCGTGGCATGGAACCGGCCGGGATTCCTCTGGGCTAACTATCTGGCCCTGGCCGGGGTGTGGGCCTGGCTGATGTGGCGCCAGCGTGAGAGCCAGCGTCCCTGACACTCAGCCGCCGCAGCTGAGTACGGCAGCCTGCACCGGCTTCAATCCATCGGCTTCGGTCACCACAAACACCACCCGCTGACCGGCGGCTCCAGTCAGACTCAGTGTTTGCTGTTTGGCCTGGTTGGCGGCCCAAGGCGCCACCGGCTGGTAGAACCGAACCACGTGGTCGTTGCGCAGGGTCTCCCCAGCGTTTTCGCCCCGCGTGACCTCGCTCTTTTGAGCGTCCTGCAGCACGGCCCAGTAGCCACCCAGGCTGGCGGTGCCCTTACCCGCGCCGATCTGCGCTGTCACCTGCTGGCCTTCTCGCCCCAGGCGAAGGCTGGGCACCGCCTGAATGAGCAGGGGAGGCAGCTGATCGGCCCGTTGACCGCGCCAGCTGCGGTGGTCTTCGCCGTTGAGCACCACCCGCGGCGTGTAAACGTACTTGCCGCGAATCGCCTCCTTGATCTGCCGCTGCCGCTCGGTGGTCTGCGGCGTGGCAAATGGGTCTTTCCAACCCAGGTGGTTCCAGTAGTTCACATGGAAGCCCAGTGCGATCACACCCGGTTGGTCCTTCAGGCCAGAGAGCCAGCGGTCTGCTGGCGGGCAGGAGCTGCAACCTTGTGAGGTGTAGAGCTCGACCACCGCGGGTGGTTGGGCGCCCACATTCACTTCGCAGCGTCCGGCCTGAACGGGCAGTGCCAGCAGCGCCGTGAAAGACAGACTGACCACAGCGGCCACTTGTCTTCCATGCCGAAGGTTTTGATGGGAATTCATAAGCGCTCCTCGCTGATCTGTGCATGGGTCGCGCGCTGCGCGCAGAACTTACAAGCTTGCAGGCGCAAATGCCGCTGCGGCAGTGCCGCCGGTGTTCAGCGCGACAGCGGTTGCACCGGTAGAGCGCTCAGGGGTTCGAGCCGCGGTGGCAACGCCATCCCACGCTGCTGCATCACGGCACGCAAGCGATCGGGGTGGTCGGTGATGAGACCGTCCACGCCCCAGTTGATCAGCCGCTCCATGTCGGCGATTTCGTTGACCGTCCAGGGAATCACGCGCAGACCGAGTGCTCGGGCGCGCTTAAGCACCGCTTGACTCAGGTTGCTGTGGTGCGGTGACCAGATCTTGCCGCCAGCGGCGGCCACCAGGTCGGCGGTGGTGTCGAAATCGGCGGCGCGCAGACCCAGCGTCCAGTCGCCGCTGGTGACCGTATCGAAGCGCGGCAGCTGCGCGGTGAGGAACACGGTGGGCAGCTCAGGCGCGATCTGGCGCGCCACTTGCAGGGTGCGCCAGTCAAAGCTTTGCAGACTCACGCGCTGCGCCATGCCTTTGGTACGCACCACATCCAGAATGGCGCGCACAAAGACTTCGGGGGTGGCCGACGGCACGGCGCTGCCCGGTTGCAGCTTGGTTTCGATGTTGAAGCGCACGCCACTGGCGCGGAGCGTGCGCACCCGCTCGAACAGCGCGGCCAGGGTCGGAATGCGCTCGCCGTCTTGCGGCACCTGCTCGGCGAAATCGATCGCGTAGCGGCTCGCCGGGTTGATGCGGCCCACGTCCCAGGCTTCGAGCTGGGCCAGCGTGAGGCGGTGGATCGCCTGGTCGCGCGCCTGCAGCCAGCGCCCGCTGGCGTCACGGGTGATGTCGGGGTTGAGCACCTGGTCGTGGTGAATGACGGGCACGCCATCGGCGCTGATCGCGATGTCGAGCTCCAGCGTGGTCACGCCAATGGCCAGCGCCGCCTCAAAGCCCGCCAGCGTGTTCTCGGGCGCCAGGCCCCGCGCACCGCGGTGGCCTTGCAGGTCAAAGGCGCAAGCAGGCATGAGTATGAGCAGGAGAAACACGCTGGCTGCCCAGCGCGCGGTGTGCCGCAACCCTGCAGCGCGATGAAGCGGGGAAGGCGTGAATAACACGAGGGTCATGATGCGGCCCATGGTAGCCACCCGCCGAAACCCCTGTGTGCTCAGTGTCCCAGGATCTTGGACAGGAAGTCCTTGCTCCGCTCGTTCTGCGGGTTGTTGAAAAACGCTTCGGGCGTGTTTTCCTCCACGATCTGGCCCTGGTCCATGAAGATCACGCGATCGGCCACCGCCTTGGCAAAGCCCATCTCGTGCGTGACACAAATCATGGTGATGCCCTGGTCGGCCATCTCCACCATCACGTCCAGCACTTCCTTGATCATTTCGGGGTCCAGCGCCGAAGTGGGCTCGTCAAACAACATGATCTTGGGTGTGAGGCACAGCGCACGCGCAATCGCGACCCGTTGTTGTTGGCCGCCTGAGAGCTGCAGCGGATACTTGGCCGCCTGCTCGGCGATGCGCACGCGCTCCAATTGCTGCATGGCACGCTCTTCGGCCTCCTTCTTGGGCATGTTGCTCACCCACATGGGGGAGAGCGTGAGGTTTTCCAGCACCGTGAGGTGGGGGAACAGGTTGAACTGCTGAAACACCATGCCGACGTTCTTGCGCACCTTGTCGATGGCCTTCACGTCGTCGGTGAGTTCGATGCCATCCACCGTGAGGTGGCCTTGCTGGTGCTCTTCCAGGCGGTTGATGCAGCGGATCAACGTGGATTTTCCGGAGCCTGACGGACCGCAGACCACGATACGCTCACCCTTGGCGACGTCGAGATCGATATCGCGCAACACGTGGAAGTCGTTGCCGTACCACTTGTTGACCTTGTCGAATTTGATGATGGATTCTTGGGGCATGGCGATCAATCCTTAGCGTGCTTTGCTGGCTGACAGTTGCTTTTCAACCCATAGGCTGTAACGCGACATGGCAATGCAGAAGATGAAATAAATGAGTGTGATGAACAGGTAGGCTTCGATCTTGAAGGGGCGCCAGTTCACGTCAGAGTTGAGTGCCAGTGACATGGCGCCCACCAGCTCGTAGAGCGAGACAATGAACACCAGTGAGGTGTCTTTGAAGATGGAGATGAAGTTGCCCATCATGCTGGGCACCGTCATGGCCAGGGCCTGCGGCAACACGATCTTGCGCTGCGTCTGCCAGTAAGAAAGGCCCAGCGTGTCGGCCGCTTCGAGCTGACCCTTGGGCAAAGCTTGCAGGCCGCCCCGGATGATCTCTGCCATGTAGGCAGCGGCAAACAGGGTGATGCCAGCCACCACGCGCACCAGCACGTCGATCGTCACGCCTTGTGGCATGAAGAGCGGGAACATGAACGAGGCCATGAACAGCACCGAAATCAGAGGCACACCTCGAATGAGTTCGATGTAGACGATGCACACCGATCGGATCGCGGGCAGATTGCTGCGACGGCCCAGTGCCACCATGATCGCGATCGGAAACGCCAGGAAGATGGAGAGCGTGGCCAGCATGACGGTCAGTGGCAGGCCACCCCAGACATCGGTGCGCACAGGCGTCAGGCCGAAAACGCCGCCGCCCATGAGCGTAAAGAACACCGATAGCACGCCGACCCACATGATGACGAGCCACGGCTTCCAGAAGTACCTTATGCAGCTCAGTACCAAGCCGCTGATCATGATGGACGTGGCCAGTAACGGGCGCCAGTGTTCCTCATAGGGGAAACGCCCAAACAGAATGATCCGGTACTTCTCGGTCACCACGCCCCAGCAAGCGCCGGTGCCGCGCGCCGCCTGGCACGCGTCGGCGTCCGCGCGCACGACCGAGTTGAAAACAGCCCAGTTGGCGAGGCCCGGCAGCACATAGAGCACCAGACCGATGACAAAAAGGGTGATGAGCGAGCTGCGCCAGTCGTTGAACAGGTTGCGCCGCACCCAGGGCATGAACCCGGTGACCTTGACTGGAGAAGGGCGAGAGGCGATGGGGGTGAAGGTAACGGCCATGGCTTCAGCGCTCCTTGATGGCCATGCGCTGGTTGTACCAGTTCATGAAAGCTGACGTGGACAGCGACGTTGTCAGGTACACCAGCATGATGATGGCAATGCACTCCACTGCGCGACCGCTCTGGTTGATGGTGGTGTTGGCGATCGAGACCACATCGGGGTAGCCCACGGCCACCGCCAGTGACGAGTTTTTCGTCAGGTTGAGGTACTGGTTGGTCATCGGTGGAATGATCACGCGCAAGGCCTGCGGCAGCACCACCAGTTTCATGTTCTGCTTCTGATTCAGACCCAGCGCCGAAGCGGCCTCCACCTGACCCGCGCTGACCGACTGGATGCCGCTGCGCACCACCTCGGCGATGAACGCCGCGGTGTAGATCACCAGACCAACCAGCACCGCCATGAATTCGGGCGTCGCGGCCACGCCGCCATCCACCGCGAAGACGAGCTGCTCGGGCACGTTCCACGTTGTGGGCATGCCAGCCACTGCCCAGCCCGCCACGGCGAAGGCCAGCACCAGGGCGGCAGGCCCCCAGATGCGGTTGCTGTCTTGTCCCGTGAGTTCAAATTTTTTTTGTTTGCGGTCGCGCCAGAACCAAGCGCCGACCAAGCCGATGCCAGCACCGGCCAGCACCTGCCCCACGCCCTCAGTGGGAAACGGAAATGCGAGGCCGCCCTTGCTCAGAAAGAACAGCTCGGCCACGTTCCACGCCTCGTTAGAGGGTGGCAGCACCTCGATAAAGATCAGGTACCACATCAGCAGTTGCAGCAGGATGGGCACGTTGCGAAACAGTTCCACGTAGCCATAGCACAGGCCACGCACCAGTGCATTGCGTGAGAAACGCCCCACGCCAATCAGCACGCCCACCAACGTGGTGAGCACGATGCCGATGACGGCCACCTTGAGGGTATTGAGCACACCCACCCAGATCGCTTTGCCATAGCTTTCGCTGGGGTGGTACTCGACCAAGGTTTCACCAATGTCAAAGCCAGCGGTGGAGCCCAGGAAGTCCCAACCGCTTTCGATACCGCGAATGCGCATGTTCTCCTGCATGTTGTGCCAGAGAAACCAAACGCCAGCCGCAACCAGCGCGAGGGTCAATGCCTGAAAGATGATGCCGCGTGTGGCTCGGCTGTTGAGCGACCACGCTCGTTTCTGAGGGGGCTGTTGGTTTTTCAATGCGGACTCACGGCTTTGGTGGCGAAAAAACGGAAATCGCTGAAAAGCAGGCTTTGGACATGTGCACAAGGCCTGCTCGGATATGAAACGACCCTCGCCGATCTGCCAGTAACAGCAGTCAGACGAGGGTCGAAAGTGCTGTGTTTAGCGAACTGGCGGGGCGTAGATCAGGCCGCCATTGCTCCACAGATTGTTCAAGCCGCGAGGCAAGCCAATGGCGGTCTTGGGGCCGACATGGCGCTCAAACTGTTCGCCATAGTTGCCCACGGCCTTGATGGCGCGCAGCGCCCACTCTTTGTCCAGACCCAGAAACTTGCCTGTGTCTTCGGTGCCCGCACCGACCAAACGCATGATGTTGGGATTGGTGCTGCTCTTCATGGCGTCTGCGTTGGCCTGGGTGACGCCATAGTCCTCAGCTTCGATCAGGGCATAACCGACCCACTTCACGATCGCAAAGAAATCGTCATCGCCACGGCGGACCACGGGGCCCAGCGGCTCCTTGGACACCAACTCGGGCAGGATGATGTGATCTGCCGGTGTGGAGACTTCTTTGGCGCGAATCGAGGCCAGGCCTGACGCATCGGTGGTGTAAGCCTGGCAGCGGCCCGCCACGTAGGCAGCGGTGGCAGCCTCCACTTTCTCAAACACGATGGGCTTGAGATCGAGCTTGTTGGCACGTGAGTAGTCGCTCAGGTTCAACTCGGTCGTGGTACCTGACTGCACGCAAACGGAGGCGCCTTTGAGTTGCTTGGCGCTGGTGACATTGAGCTTTTTGGGGACCATGAAAGCCTGGCCATCGTAGAAATTCACACCGGTGAAACTCAAGCCCAGCGAGGCATCGCGGGTCAGCGTCCAGGTGGTGTTGCGCGCCAGCATATCGATCTCGCCAGACTGCAGTGCGGTGAAGCGCTGCTGGGCTGTCAGGGGCACGAAACGCACTTTGTTGGCGTCGTTCAAGATCGCAGCGGCTACCGAACGGCAGACGTCAACGTCCATGCCACTCCACTTGCCTTGGCTGTCGGCTGCAGAGAAGCCGGCCAAACCGGTGTTCACGCCACAAATGAGTTCACCGCGTTTTTTGATGGCATCCAGATCTTTACCGGCGTGGGCTGGCAGGCTGATCAAGGTGGTGGCTGCCGCTGCGGCTACCAGGGCGAATTTCGTGGATTTTGATTTCATCAAGAGTCTCTCTGTTGGTGAGGATCGGGTGGGTTAACAGGTTCATGGCGCACCAGGTCGGTGCGATCCGGCGCCGTACGATGACTGTATTTGTGCCTTCAGCGCCATTGCATTGGGATTTACGATGGCATTTCATGCAAACAATGCATATTGTTACAGCGCACACGCCAACGGATATCCCACTGTTGAGCCAAGCAGATCTCGTGCCAGGCGCTCGCTTTACCCATTTGGTCTCAGGGGCGACACACCCCGATTTCGCTTGCCGCAGTGCCACCGTATGCTTTGGCGCAAAACAACAGCGACAGGAGACAACCGATGCACAACGCCCAGGGCCCCATGGCGATGACCGAGCGCGCCCACCACCGCTTTTGGCCCAAGCGCCTGCCGCACAGCCTGCGGGTGCCGCAAACCTCAATCTGGTTCAACCTGGAGGTCAACGCCCGGCGCTACCCCGACAAGCCTGCGCTGGTGTTTTTCGATCGCACGCTGAGCTATCGTGAGCTGCA
>JBLIJY010000080.1:0-8540 GCA_047636095.1 Hydrogenophaga sp.
GGGCTTGAGGAAGGCGAGGAACACAGCCTCGTTGGCCGAGGCGCCGCAATGCGGCTGCACGTTGGCGGCGTCGGCGCCATACAACTGCTTGACCCGGTCGATGGCGAGTTGTTCGGCAACGTCCACATGCTCACAACCGCCGTAGTAGCGGCGGCCGGGGTAACCCTCGGCGTATTTGTTGGTGAGCTGCGTGCCTTGCGCGGCCATGACGGCGGGCGAGGCATAGTTCTCGCTGGCGATCAGCTCGATGTGGTGTTCCTGGCGTGCGTTCTCGGCCTGGATGGCAGCAAACAACTCGGGGTCGGTCTGCTCGATGAGGATGTTGCGGTCGTACATGGTGGCGGTTATCGGTGGCGTGATCTCGACATCGATTCTTCGATCTCGGGTGGCCCAGGCGAACGGCTGAACGCCATCACCCCTTGCGCAGGGTGTGTTGGCGGTGCGCTTCCCAGTGGTTGTCTCGACCGTTGCCCTCATATTTAGATAGGCATGTCGGGGGGCCACGTCAGCGGTCTTCGCCGAGGGGTTCAAACCACCGGTGGGGAAGTCGCCTATCGCCAGTTGCGCACCGGTCAAGTTTAGCCTAGCCGCCGTGTCGCCTGGCCTTGCGCTGATCCGCCCAAGGCGTCGATCAAGATTGCAGCATCGGCACTTCTGCGCCAGTGGCGAGCGGCTTGCTGACCTCCGCCTCAATGGCGGCGTCACCTGGCGCCGGGGCTGTGGGCGCTGCGGGCGCAGCCTCAGCCGGTGCCGCCACGGGGATCGCCGTGGCCTTGGGGAACGAGGTGGGCATGGGCTTGCCCAGGGCCACGCTCTGGATGCGCAGGTGTTCCGCAATCACGCGGTCCACGTACCAGTTGCCGTCGGTGGTGACGGCGCCGACATACAAGCGCAAGCCGCCTTCGATCGATCCGGCGCGCTTGATGCAGTCTTGCAGCACTTTGACGCCTACCCGCAGGTTGGTCAAGGGATCGAAGGCCGCGAGTTTGCCGCCGAAGCTCTCGTATTTGTCGGTGTGCACCCGGGTGAGTACCTGCATCAGCCCCTGTGCGCCGACCGGGCTTTGGGCAAACGGGTTGAAGCGCGACTCGATCGCCATGATCGCGAGGATCAGCGTGGGGTCGAGCCTGGCCTTCTCCCCAATCTGGAAAGCCTCTGCCACCAAAGCACCCAGCGGTTCGGGCGCCACGCGGTATTTGCGGCTGAGCCACAGTGCCACGCTGGCCTGTTGCTTGGGCAGCTCGCTGGGCAAAGCGGCGGTGACCCGATCGGCTGCGGTGGGCTCGGGCTCGAAGGCCAGCACAGCGGGGTCGCTGGCGTCGTCGCTGACGGCTGCCAGGGCTTCTTGGCGGTCCATCAACCAGCCCAACAGCTTTTGCTCGCCGGCGGTGCGCCAGTCGGCGTTGAAGCTCAGGCTGACCAGAACGACGGTCAGCAATGCGCCGAGCACGGCGGCGCTGTTGTGGGTGGTGGCGACGAAACCTTGGTAGGTATCGCTCAGCGTGGCTTTCAACGAGCCGATGAGGCGTTGCGTTTGCTGGCGAATCGCGGTGGTGGATGGGCTCA
Organism: Hydrogenophaga sp.; assembly: GCA_047636095.1. Classification (GTDB taxonomy): domain Bacteria; phylum Pseudomonadota; class Gammaproteobacteria; order Burkholderiales; family Burkholderiaceae_C; genus Hydrogenophaga. The sequence goes on from JBLIJY010000080.1 coordinate 1,567, forward strand.
TGGTCTGGCTCCAGTTCGGCCCTTGGGCCTTGCGTGTGCACAGGTCAGGTGTGCATTCCAGTCTCCGACCAGTCGGGCGGAGGGCGCTGCGAGATCGCGCAGCCATGTGCGGGTTTACCCCGTACACAAAAGTCGCCAAATAGTAGGGGGCTGCAAATGCCAAGTCAATGTTTTTGAAGTGATTCAAAATAACTAATTGGTATATAGAGCGCTGTATCTGGCTGGATCGACCGACCTTTCTGGCGCTGAGCCCAGTAACGACGGGGGCTTGCGCCCGCGTGACGACGCGTTTGCCGCCTGTCATCTGAAAGCGACCACTGGTGTGGTAAAAAACCCGACGCTGGGGGCTTGTATCTGTTGCCAATATGTGATTGAAGATATTCATCGTGAGAGCCTGTGCCGAGGCTTGATTCTTCGTGCGCGCAAGCGTAGTCTTCAGTGGCGCTTCGGAAAGATTCGCATCGTCGGTTCAAAAGTTCGCGCTTGAAGCTCAAACTTTGGCAACCGGCAACCTTCAGGTGCAATCTCTTGCACCTCGGCAACGGAGACATCCAACTCTTCTCGCCGAACCCGATGGCAAGTGCAATTTGCCCGCCATCAACCCCGGTGGGTCCAGCCTGCCGGGGTTTCATTTTTTGCTGAGCCTGGGCGGTCGGTCGTGTGCGCTGGCCACGAAGCACTTCGTGCATGACCCGTTTTGAGCGGCAAGCCCCGGGGTTCAGCCCGGGGTCTGAGCGATCAGGCCGGCACGGCCTGTTGCTGCTCGATGTACTGGCGCAGGATGCCGATGGGTGCGCCGCCACAGGATGCCACGAAGTAGCTGGGCGACCAGAGAACGCCCCGGCGCTTGAGCCACGGATGGAAGTCGCCAAACGCCTTGCGCATCAGGCGGCTGGAGACGCTTTTGAGGCTATTCACCAAATTCGACAAAGCCACTTTTGGTGTGCAGTCAGTATGATTTCTGCTGTGAAAACACTCAAGACCCTCAAACTGCGCATTAAGGACAAGCACGCCAGCGTGCTGAGCCAGATGGCGTGCGAGGTCAATCAGGTGTTCAATTTCTGCAACGAGACCAGCCGCCGCGCCATCCGCGAGCGCTGCCAGTGGCTCTCGGGCTACGACCTGCAAAAACTCACGGCAGGGTTCAGCAAATGCGAAGGTGTCAGCGTGGGCAGCGGCACGGTGCAGCTTGTGTGCGCCGAGTACGCCACGCGGCGCAAGCAGTTCAAGAAAGCGCGCTTGAACTGGCGCGTGAGCAACCTCAAGTCGTCCAAGTATTCGCTGGGCTGGATTCCATTCAAGGGCGGACACGCCAAGTACAAGGCCGGGCAAATCGAATTTGCCGGCAAGAAGTTCAGCCTGCGGGACAGCTACGGCTTGGGCAAGTACGAGCTGCGCGCTGGCAGCTTTAGCCAGGATGCGCGCGGACGCTGGTATTTCAACGTGGCCGTCGAAGTGGATGCCAAGCCATCGGCGGGCACAGCGGCGGTCGGCATTGATCTGGGCCTGAAAACGGCCATCACCACATCGGACGGCCAGACGTTCGAGGGGCGCCTGTACCGCGTATCCGAAAAGACACTGGCTGTTGCGCAGCGCGCAGGCAAGAAGCGCCGGGTCCAGGCGATTCACGCCAAGATCAGGAACCAGCGCAAAGATGCGCTGCACAAATTCAGCACCGCCCTGGTGCAGAAGAACGCCGCGATATTCGTGGGCAACGTGGCCAGTGCCAAGCTGGTCAAGACCAAGATGGCCAAGAGCACGCTGGACGCGGGCTGGTCCATGTTCAAGACGATGTTGGAATACAAGAGCCATCAGGCCGGTATCGTCTTTGAAGTAGTCAACGAAAGCTATTCAACCCAGACGTGTTCTCAGTGTGCAAGCATCGAGGGGCCGAAAGGCTTGAGCGGATTTGGAATAAGGCAATGGACTTGCAGCGGTTGCGGAGCGGTTCACGACCGCGACGTGAATGCCGCCAGGAACATTGCCGCGCGCGGGCTGGCGCGTCTTGCAGAAGGAACCTCACCTGAAGACAGCGGGATCAGAATCCCCGCACTTCAGGGCGGGGAGTAGTCAATTCAGACGTTTTGAGTCCCATCCTCGCCACACCAAACTGGTCAGTTCAGGCAAGCGGTTCGTGCCCCAGCGCCTGTGCCCAGATGCCTCGCTCCAATCGCTGTTTCAAAGGCGGTGACAATAAGGGTTTAGCTCGCGTCGTTTCGGCGCGGGTGTTTCGCCATCCGCACGCCGCCCCACTGCCATGTCGTTGTTTTCCTTGCGCAAATCTTCTCAACCTGCTGAACCCGCCGTGAACCCGTCCGATACCTCCAAGTCCGCCGCCAGCAGCCATCCTCTGGACAGCCTCACCGGCGGCGCGTTTTCCGCGCCCACTTCGGGCGAACGCGCAGCGCGCCTGCGAGAGTGGCTGGCCACCGAGCCCACGCCCGAGCAGATGGCGGAGGTCTACAAGGACATTTCGCAGCGCGACCGGGGCGCGGCCAAGCCGCTGAAAGAAAAGCTCGACGAACAGAAGCGTCAGAAAACCCAGGAGCAGATCGCGGTGGATTGGGCGCAGAAGGCGCAGACGCTGCTGGATCAGAGCCGCATGAATCTGGCCGATGCCATGGCCTGGCAGCGCGACGCCGCCCGTGCTGGCGCGCCGCTCTCTCGCGAGCCGCTGGCCACGCTCAGGCATGCCCTGGCCGAGCGCATCAAGGCGATCGAAGATTTGCAGCATCGGGTGCAGGTGGAGCGCGAGGCTGCGGTGTTGCTGGCGCAGCGCATCGAAGTGCTCTCCACCAAGTCGTGGCACGAAGCCCAGCGCAGTGTTGAGGGGCTGCGTGCCGACGTGGCGACCTGGCAGCAGCAGGCCCAGAGTCTGCAAGACGACGTTCAGTGGCTGTGTGTAGAAGCCAAGTTTCCCCCCATGCTGGACGGCTCGCGCCAGCAGCTGCAACTGGTGTGGGAGGCGTTCGACGCTGCGCTGGCGCAAGCGGTGGCGGCCAGTGTGGACGCCAAAGCGCCTCTGCCTGCGGTGCCGGTGTGGGCCGACGAGCTGCGCCAAGCGCGCGGTGAGCCCGCGATGGCGGCGGCCGAGAAGCATGCGCAGCACAGCCAGGCCCAGCAAGAGCGGCGCGCTCAGGTAGCCACCGAGCTGGACCGGTTGCTGTCGGTGCTGGAGCGCGAGCTGGCCGAAGGCCATGGCAAGGCCACGCCCAAGGCGGCAGCAGATGTGCGCAACCTGATCAAGAGCCAAGCCCGATTGGTCGGCCCGGAGCTGGAGGCGCGTGCCCACGCGGCCTTGTCGCAAGCCGGTGAGCTAGAGGGTTGGCAGCGCTGGCGCGCTGACCAGTTGCGCGAAGAATTGGTGGCCAAGGCCGAGGCTTTGGTGAAAACACACACCACGGTGCCTGAGGGCCAGCGCCCGGGCGGACGCAAGTTGCAGGAAACGCTGCGCGGGTTGCGCGACCAGTGGAAAACCACCGACCAGGGTGGGCAGCCCAACCACGCGCTGTGGAAACGCTTCGATGAGGCCTGCAACGAGGCGCACAAAGGCGTTGAGGCCTGGTTGGCCCAAGTTCGCCAGCAGGCCGACCAGCACAAGGCGCAGCGTCTGGGCCTGATCGAAGAACTCAACGCCTGGACATTGGCCCACGCCGAGCAGTCCGACTGGAAAGCCCAGGTCCGCGACCTGTACGCCTTTTCTGAGCGCTGGCGCCAGGCTGGGCACTTGGGCGAAAAAGCCTTTGCCGAGATGCAACCGCTGTGGAAAGCCGCGATGCTCGCCGCACACGGCCCGCTGGACGCTGCGCAGGCGACCAGCTTGGCGACGCGCCGGGCGCTGATTGAAGAGGCCCAGGCGCTGGGCGCTGCGCCGCAGTTGCGCATTGACGCGGTCAAGGCCTTGCAAGCGCGTTGGCAGGCTGAGGCGCAGGCGGTGCCCATGGACCGCAAACAGGAACAGAAACTCTGGGACGCTTTCCGCAACCCGATCGACGCCGCCTTTGCCCGCAAGAGCAGCGAGCGTGAGCGCTCAGCAACCGCGCTGAACGCGCATGACCAGCGGGTGCTCGATGCCTCGCGCGCTTTGGAGGCCGCCAGCGCGGGCGGCGATGCGCAGCAGATTCGCGCCGCGATGTCGGCGCTGGAAGCCGCGCTGGCGGGCCAAGCCGAAGAACGGGCGGCAGCCGCTGCACCTGCACCGACCGCGGCCCCAGCCGCCGCACCAGCCCCAGCGGTCGATGCGGTACCGTCGGCTGAGACCGCTGCAGACGGTGAGGCGAGCGCCGATGCTGAGCCCACGGCAGAAGAGACGCCCAGCCCGACCCCCGCCAAACCCGCTGCACCCGCCAAAAAACTGGTGGCGGTGCGCGGCGATGACCGCCCTGGCATGAAAAAAACCGAGCCCGCATCGCGGGACGGGCGCCGGGGCGACAGGCCCGATCCACGTCGCTCGGGCGGCCCGGGCGCGGGTGGCGCGCCGGGTGGCTGGCGCGACGACCGTGGCATGCGCGAGGAGCGTGAACCGCGTGGCCCACGCCTGGGTGATGCGGCGTTTCGCGCCCAGCGCCAAGCGATCGAGGCCGCGCAGCACAGCCTGCGCAAGCTCGCCGAGCAGGCACATGGCGAGGTGCTGACGGAGCTCATGAGCGCGTGGGAGCAGCGCGATGGCCAGCAACTGCCCACCACCCAAGCGCTCGGCGGCCGGATCAGTCCGGCGGCGCGCAGCGCCTGGATGGGTGCATTGGCCAAGCCGGCTGCTGCTGTACCGGCCGACGCGTTGCTGCGGCTGGAGATGGCAGCCGAGGTGCCCAGCCCGGCGGATGCGCTGAGCGCGCGGCGCATGCTGCAGCTGCAGCTGCTGACCCGCCGCAACGACCCGGGCCCAGCGCAGACCTGGGGCGAAGACGTGGCCCGCGTGCTCGCCGGCGCTTTCGACGCGACCCAGGCGCGGCGCTTGCAGCAGGTGCTCAAGCAACTGCTCAAGCGCTGAGCGGTGCGCTTTTGTGCCGTCTGGGCAACGCCGGTAGCGCCCAGAAGGCGAATCGGCTTCAGCGACCTGGGTGAAAGAAGCCGTCGTAAAGCACAACCAGCGCTGGAAACTCGGTGGTGAAGCGATCTCGGTTGACGAAGTAGGCCTCGCAGGTCACTGCGAAGAACTCGGCTGGGTTGGTCGCGCCGTAGCCGTCCAGCCACGGCGCCTCGGCGCCGAAGCGCTCGGCCATGGCCACCGCTTCGCGGAAGGTTTCAAAGGCGGGCTGCATCACCGATTGCCAGTGGGTTTGCGCCTCGACCTCGCTGCGCGTGCCCAAAAATCCGCGCGGCAGCGGTGGCGCGCCGCCGGGGTACTGGCCCAGGGCGATGCTGCGCATGTCCATCTTGTGCACAAACTCGTGGATCACCACGTTGTGGCCGCGCTCCGCACCCGCCGAGGCCTGGTCGACCGATGCCCAGCTCAGCATGATGGGCCCTCGGTCCATCGCCTCGCCGGCCAGCACCTCGCGGTATCGGTGTACCACGCCAGCGGCGTCGGTCACCTCGCGTTGCGCCACCGCAGCGCCAGGCTGCACCACGATACCGACAAAATCGCCGTACCAGTCCAGCGCCTGGAGCGGGTTGTGCCCTGGGGCTGTGCCCACGCCGCCAAGATGCAGCAAGGGCAGGCAGGCTTGCGCAGCGATCGCCAGCGCAATGCTGTCGCTGATCACCAGGCCGTGTGCCCCATGGAATTCTTTTTCAACCAGGAAGTGGCGGCACAGTTGGCGCAGACGCTGCTTCTCTGTGCCGTCGAGGGTTTGCAGAAAGGGGTGGCGAGCCAGCGTCTTGCGCCACAGGCGCTCGGGGATCGGCGGCGGCTCGCGCCAGCGCCGGGGCAGCCAGGCCTGCGCAAAACGCGGCAGCTGCGAAGTCAGGGATGTTGTATTCATTCGCTTGGACGGGAAGTGCTCAGTCCGCGCAGATGGTGTCCAAAGGCAATCGCTTCAAGCCCTGAGCATCCAGCCGCAACACCTCGGCGCGCTTGGGACGGGCGCGTAGGTCCCAGTCGCTGAGCACGATGCGCTGCAAGGCCTGGCCGCGCTCGCCGGACCCCAGCGTGTGCCGGGCCGGGCGGTGGGTGTGGCCGTGGATCAGGGTGCAAGCGTTCGCCTGTTGGAGGGCCTGGTGCGCAGCATCGGGATCGACATCTGCCCAGAGCACGGGATCGTTGCCCAAGGCCTGCTTGCGCGTCTCGCTGCGCGCGCGCATGTCGCCGGCCAGCGCCTCGCGCTCGGGCAGCGGGCGAGCCAGAAACGCTTGCTGCCACGCGGGGCTGCGCACCTCGCGGCGAAAGCGCTGGTAATCGGTGTCTTCCAGACACAGCGCATCACCGTGGCTGAGCAGCCAGCGCTGGCCCAGAAAGTCCAGCACCGTCGGGTCGTCCAGGCCCGTCATGCCCGCAGCCGACAGCGCAGCGGGGCCGAGCAAAAAGTCGCGGTTGCCCGCCATGAAGAAGGTCGGGGTGTGGCGGCTGTGCGTTTGCAGCAAGGCGATGCATTCACGCAAGAAGCCGCGCTCGGGCTGCTGCGCGTCGTCGGCTCGCGGCAGCAGCACGTCGTCGCCGACCCAGACCTCGAACAGGTCACCCAGGATGAACAGCGCATCGGCGCGGTTCGCCGTTTGCAGGTAACGCTGCAAGCCGGTGAAGGTGGCCTGGTCGGCGCTGTGCAGATGCAGATCGGAAATGCAATCGACCGCTTGCCAATGCGCGGGGGCGCGCCATGTGGCCAAGCGGTCGATGGTTGTGTCTGACATAGGCAAAGGGTGCGTCGCACCCCGCGCGATCAGAGAGCGACGGCCTTTTCGATCACCACGTCGTCCTTGGGCACATCCCCATGACCACCCTTGCTGCCGGTGGGCACGGCTTCGATTTTCTTCACGATGTCGCTGCCGTCCACCACTTTGCCAAACACCGCGTAGCCCCAGCCCTGTGCGCTGGG
>JBLIJY010000081.1:0-8505 GCA_047636095.1 Hydrogenophaga sp.
CTTGAGCGCGGTGATGAAGGGCGTTATGGCCGGCGGTTCAGCCGCTTTGATCGCCATGATGCTCAGTATCGACCCCAAGTTCTGGGGTGTGGTGATCATGGGTGCTGGTGTGATCATCTTGTTTTTCTTGCCTTGGTTGGACTACAGCCCGGTCAAGTCTATTCGGTACCGTCCAAGTTGGAACAAGTGGTTGTACGGAGCGTTTGTATTCAACTTCTTCGTGCTGGGTTATCTGGGTATCCAGCCGCCAGGCGTCTGGGGCGTGGTTGCGGGACAGGATTTGGCTGAGCGCACTTCCCAGATCGGCACCCTGTTCTACTTTGGCTTCTTCCTGCTGATGCCCTGGTGGAGCCGTCTGGGTGAGTTCAAGACTGTGCCCACCCGCGTTGTTTTCCAGCCGCACTGAGCGGGTCGAGCCCATCCAGAGAGTTACAGCAATGAAAAAAATGATTTTGGGCCTCGCGCTGGTCTTTGGCCTGTCGGGAACGGCCTGGGCTGCGGGAGCGAGCATTCCGATGGACAAGGCGCCGCAGCGCACCAACGACATGGCTGCGCTGCAAAATGGCGCTAAGCTTTTCGTTAATTACTGCTTGAACTGCCACTCAGCTTCGTTCATGCGCTTCAACCGCATGCGCGACATTGGCCTGACTGACAAGCAGATCGCTGAGAACCTCACCTTCACCACCGACAAGATCGGGGACACGATGAAGGTCTCGATGACGCCAACGGATGCCAAGGCCTTTTTTGGTAAGAACCCTCCCGACCTCACCTTGGTGGCTCGTTCACGTGCGGCGATTGGTGGACACTCCGGGCCTGACTACCTCTACACCTTCCTGCGCACCTACTACCGCGACCCCGCCACACCGACCGGCTGGAACAACAAGGCCTACCCAGCCACCGCTATGCCCAATCCGCTCTGGGAGTTGCAGGGCGTGCAACAGCCTCTTTACAACAAGGTACAAAGCCACGGTCATGAGGTTGAGGTGTTGCGCGGCTGGGAGCAGGTCAAGCCAGGAACCATGTCGCCCGCTCAGTTCGACCAAAACGTAGGCGATCTGGTGGCTTATATGCAGTGGATGGCCGAGCCTGGAGCAAACAGCCGTATTCGCATCGGGGTCTGGGTGATGCTCTTCCTCGGGGTGTTCACTCTGGTTGCTTGGCGCCTCAACGCTGCCTTCTGGAAAAATATCAAGTAACCTCGTCTCGGCATGGAAGTGGCGGCAATTTTTCCGCCCCTCTGCCGCAGATTCCACAGTGGTTGGTGCCACCTTTGAGGTGAGTCGCCCGCCACTGTTTTTGCATTCAAGGAGCCTTTCTCATGATGGTTTTGTACTCAGGTACCACCTGCCCTTATTCGCACCGCTGCCGCTTTGTGTTGTTTGAGAAAGGCATGGATTTCGAGATTCGAGATGTGGATCTCTACAACAAGCCAGAAGACATCAGCGTGATGAATCCTTATGGACAGGTTCCCATTTTGGTTGAGCGCGACCTCATCCTGTATGAGTCGAACATCATCAACGAGTACATCGACGAGCGCTTCCCCCATCCTCAGCTCATGCCTGGTGATCCGGTGGACCGTGCCCGTGTGCGTTTGTTTCTGCTGAACTTCGAGAAGGAGCTGTTTGTCCATGTCTCCCTGCTGGAGTCGCGCAACACCAAGGGCAACGAGAAGGCGCTCGAAAAGGCTCGCGCCCACATCCGAGACCGCCTCACACAACTGGCGCCAGTGTTCCTGAAGAACAAGTTCATGCTGGGGGACAACTTCTCCATGCTCGACGTGGCCATCGCGCCGCTGTTATGGCGCCTGGATTTTTACGGCATTGAGCTCAGCAAAAATGCAGCGCCACTGCTGAAGTACGCCGAGCGTATATTTTCCCGTCCGGCCTACATCGAAGCGCTCACGCCCTCAGAAAAAGTGATGCGCAAGTGATGGTTGGCGCTGTCCAGCTTCTCTGTACAACGGCTGTTTATTCACCATTTCTGTGATGAGCGTCAGCACGCAAGACACACCATCGACCCGGCCCTACTTGATCCGAGCACTGCACGAATGGTGCTCTGACAATGGGTTTTCGCCATACATCGCGGTGCAGGTGGATGCATCGGTGCAGGTACCGATGGAGTTCGTGAAAAATGGCGAAATCGTGCTCAACGTGAGCTTCGATGCCACGAGCTCGTTGCGCCTGAGCAACGATTTTGTTGAATTCAAGGCCCGGTTTGGGGGTGTCACGCGAGAGATTGTGGTTCCCATCGACCATGTGATTGCCATCTACGCGCGGGAAAATGGTCAAGGCATGGCGTTCCCAGCACCACCAACCCGGGGTTTCCTCGGGGGTTCCGATGCGCCCGCGCCAGCACCCACCGATGATCCCAAAGCCCCGGGTCGCAGCGTTTTGCACGCGGTTCCCTGTGAGGGTGTCGCAGAGCAAACAGACGCTGACACAGACGAGCTGCCGCCGACACCTCCTGGCTCCGGTGGTGGTCCTAGGCTGCGCCTCATCAAGTAAAATATTAAATCTTGATTGCCGCTTTAGCTCAGTTGGTAGAGCAATCGCCTTGTAAGCGATAGGTCATCTGTTCGAGTCAGATAAGCGGCACCATCCTTGGCACACGTGTGCGCACTCACAGCGGTTGTTGGCCGCAATGCCCCGCTTATCGCTCACTCACTTGGACTTTGATTCGAATTGCGTTAACCTGCGCACCGTTTTCTCTCAAGATGGTGAGCAGCATGGGCAGCAGTTGGCGCAACTTGGTCGACACTGACGCGTTGCTAGCCAGCAGACACCATTCTGTCTCTTGAACCGGTCCGGCCCTGACCTGCTTTCTCAGGCCGGCAGGTAGCGCAGGCTGGATCCATTCCAAGTAACGCTGCGAATCCCGAATGCGCTGCTGCAGCGCTGCAAGCGACGGCGCTGAGTCGACAGCTTGCTCCAAGCTCAGCATCGTGGGGGTGCGCAAAGCAGTGACCATGTGAAGAGTGCTCTGATGCCATGCAGAGCCATCAGGAAAGGTTGAATTTTGCACATCATTATCACGGATGCTTGGCTGGCACGAAGTCAGGCCCTGCACCTCAATGGCTGGAAGTTGATCGGTGCGGCGCTGTTGACATCGCTTGCTCTGATGCTGGGATCGGTGGCTACCTACCACTGGGTGTTTTTGGAGGGTGTGCGACAGGGCTGGCCGGGCTTTGCCCCGGTCGCACGGATATTGACGCAGGACAGCAGCAGCTCCAAAGAGCTCTACATGCGTGAGAACCTGGATGCGATGGCACGCAAGCTGGGCGAAATGCAGGCGCGGCTGATGCAGATCGACTCCCTAGGCGAGCGCTTGGGTGGGTTGACTGGTCTGAAGCCGCAGGAGAGCCGCTCGAACCCGCTGCCCAGCTCAGGGGGGATTCTGGTCAATGCGCGATCGCTGACCATGGAGGAGCTGCAGGGTGAACTGGCTGCGCTGGACCAGCGCAGCAGCTCAAAAATAGATTGGCTGACTGCTGTCGAGTCGCGACTGTTCGACCTGAAAATACAAAAAAGCATGGTGCCCACCGAGGAGCCCGTCAAAGGGGGGCGCATCGGCTCCCCTTTCGGCTATCGAATCGACCCCATCACCGGGCATTCCGCCTTGCACACGGGCCTGGACTTTCCTGCTGATACCGGCACACCCATCTTGGCTGCAGCCGGTGGCGTGGTGGTGGTGCAGGAATTCCACCCGGCTTACGGCAACATGATCGAAATTGACCATGGCAACGATCTGATCACCCGCTACGCGCATGCATCGGTGGTCGTTGTCAAGAAGGGCGATATCGTCAAACGGGGGCAGCTGGTCGCCGAGGTGGGCACGACCGGCCGCTCGACAGGGCCGCACTTGCATTTCGAGGTGTTGGCGTCCGGTGTACCGCAGGACCCAAGACCGTTTTTGAACGCTGGCGAAGCGCTGGCCACGGCATCCGCGCGGCCCCGCCGCTGCTGCGGTGGCCAGCGCGGCGGGTAAAATCTTTGTTTCGTTCTTGATCCCATGAGCGACTGCACGCGCCGGCCGGTTGACAACCGACCAGCGGGTTTTTGACGTTCGCAAGAGCGCTATTTCCTTATCTGTCTGTCTGGACAACCTTGTGTTGACCACAGGCCCGACCGCATGGCCACAACCTTTCTCACCAAGATCTTCGGTAGCCGCAACGACCGTTCGCTCAAAATTTACCGCAAGACCGTGGAGCGCATCAACGGCTTGGAGGCCAAATACGAGAAGCTCAGCGACGATGAGCTTCGAGGGCAGACCGAAGCCTTTAAGCAGCGCATAGCAAAGGGTGAGACGTTGGAGGCATTGTTGCCCGAGGCATTTGCTGTGGTGCGAGAAGGCAGCAAGCGGGTCATGAAAATGCGTCACTTCGACGTCCAGCTGGTGGGTGGCCTATCGCTTCACCATGGCAAGGTGGCCGAGATGCGCACTGGCGAGGGCAAAACGCTCACCGCCACGTTGCCCGTGTACCTCAATGCGCTTACCGGTGAAGGGGTGCATGTGGTGACGGTGAACGACTACCTGGCCAGCCGCGATGCGCAGTGGATGGGTCGTCTCTACACTTTTCTTGGCCTGAGCGTCGGCATCAATCTGCCGCAAGCGCCGCGCGACGAAAAGCAGGCTGCTTACCAAGCCGACATCACCTACGGCACCAACAACGAGTACGGTTTCGACTACCTGCGCGACAACATGGTCTACGAGCCGGGCGACCGGGTGCAGCGGGGCCTGAATTTCGCCATCGTCGACGAGGTGGATTCGATCCTGATCGATGAGGCGCGCACGCCGCTCATCATCAGCGGACAGGCCGAAGACCAGACCCAGGTCTACCTGGCGATAAAGGCACTCATTCCCCACCTCACCCGCCAAGAGGGCGAGGCCGATCCGCGCACCGGGGAGGGCGTGATCAAGGCAGGGGACTTTACCGTCGACGAAAAGGCCCACACGGTTCACATGACTGAGCAAGGGCACGAAAAAGCCGAGGCCTTGTTGTCCAGTGCTGGCCTATTGCCAGAAGGCGCCTCGCTTTACGATCCAGCCAACATCGCACTGATGCACCACCTGAGCACCTCGCTCAAGGCGCACCATCTTTATCACCGAGATCAGCACTATGTGAACCAAAACGGTGAAATTGTCATCGTCGACGAGTTCACCGGGCGTTTGATGTCGGGCCGTCGCTGGAGCGATGGCCTGCACCAGGCGGTTGAGGCCAAGGAAGGCGTGGCGATTCAGCCAGAGAACCAGACACTGGCCTCCATCACCTTCCAGAACTACTTCCGCCTCTACGGCAAGCTCGCGGGCATGACCGGCACCGCCGATACCGAGGCCTACGAGTTCCAGGAAATCTACGGTCTGGAGACCCTGGTGATTCCGCCCAACCGCCCAAGCAAGCGCAGCGACCAGCTCGATCGCGTCTACAAGACCACACCCGAGAAATACACGGCAGCCATCCAGGACATCCGCGAATGTCTCGAACGCGGTCAGCCGGTGCTGGTGGGTACCTCCTCAATCGAGAATTCGGAAATCATTGCCGAATTGCTGGTCAAGGAAAAGCTGCCCCACGAGGTGCTCAACGCCAAGCAGCACGCCCGCGAGGCCGACATCATCGTGCAGGCCGGCCGGCCGGGCGCGATCACTATCGCCACCAACATGGCTGGGCGCGGCACCGACATTGTGTTGGGCGGCAATCTGGAAAAAATGCTGGCAGCGGTCGAAAACGATGCATCGCTCGACGAGGCCACCCGCGCCAAGCGCATCGATGACATCCGCAGTCAGTGGCAGCAGGACCATGAGAAGGTCAAGGCGCTCGGTGGCTTGCGCATCATTGCCACCGAACGCCATGAGAGCCGCCGCATCGACAACCAGCTGCGCGGGCGTTCGGGCCGCCAGGGCGATCCAGGTTCCTCGCGTTTTTACTTGAGCCTGGACGATTCGCTGATGCGCATCTTCGCGGGCGACAAGGTGCGCGCCATCATGGAGCGCCTGAAAATGCCCGAGGGCGAAGCGATCGAGGCCGGTATGGTCACGCGCAGCATCGAGAGCGCGCAGCGCAAGGTCGAGGCGCGCAACTTCGACATCCGCAAACAGCTGCTCGAATACGACGACGTCTCCAACGACCAGCGCAAGGTGATCTACCAGCAGCGCAATGACATTCTCGATGCGCGCAATTTGCGTGAGCAGATCGAGTCTCTGCGCGAAGGCTGCTTCACCGACCTAGTCCAGCAGTTTGTGCCCCAGGCCAGTGTCGAAGAGCAGTGGGATTTGCCGGGTTTGGAGAAGGTGCTCCGCGAAGAATGGGCGGTGGATGTTCCTGTGACGTCTTGGGTGTCTGATGCCGAGTCAATCGACGCCGAAGAGGTTGCCCAGCGCGTGATGGCGGCAGCGAAGGACGTGTTTGACGCCAAGGTGGCCTTGGTGGGCGAGGAGAATTTCACCAACTTTGAGCGTATGGTGCTCCTGCAAACCATCGACGGGCAGTGGCGCGAGCATCTGTCCGCGTTGGACTATCTGCGCCAAGGCATTCACCTGCGCGGCTACGCGCAGAAGCAGCCCAAGCAAGAATACAAGCGCGAAGCGTTTGCCCTGTTTGGCCAGCTGCTCGACAGCGTGAAAACCGACGTGACCCGTGTGCTCATGAATGTGCGCGTGCAGTCGCCCGAGCAGGTGAGTGAGGCAGCGAGGCAGATGGAAGACCGTGCCGAGCAGATCGCCAACGTCACCTACACCGCGCCCACCGAGAGTGGCGAGCCCGAGAGCTCGCGGGGTTTTGGCGCCGCCGCCTCAGAAGTGCCGCGCGTCGGTCGCAACGACCCCTGCCCCTGCGGCAGTGGCAAAAAATACAAGCAATGCCACGGTAAGCTGGCCTGAGCCGCGCGCCCGACAGACCAACTGACTGACTTGACTGACTATTTTTCTGGAGCTGCGCCATGCCTGTTCTTCTCACCGTCCCAGCGGCTGCCGATCTGCACGCGATCGCTGGTGTGCGGATCGGCGTGGCCGAGGCGGGTATCCGCAAGGTCAACCGCAAAGACCTCACCGTGTTTCTGCTTGACGAAGGCAGCTCGGTGGGTGCGGTGTTCACCCAGAACCGCTTTGCGGCCGCCCCGGTGCAAGTGTGTCGCGAGCATCTGGCGTCAAGCGCAGCGGTGCGAGCGCTGGTGATCAACACCGGCAACGCCAATGCCGGTACTGGAGAGCCTGGGTTGGTGGCAGCGCGGCAGACTTGCAGCGTCATGGCTCGTGCGCTGGGACTGGCGCATGAACAGGTGCTGCCTTTCTCCACTGGCGTCATCATGGAGCCGCTGCCACTGGATCGTCTGCTTGCTGGCATGCCACAGGCGCTGGCCACCGCTGCCCAGGAACCTGTGGCCACAGGCGTCCAATGGCTGAGCGCCGCCACCGGCATCATGACCACCGACACTTTGCCCAAGGTCGCAAGCATTCGCTTCAGCTTGGGTGGACAAGTGGTGTGTGCCACGGGTATCGCCAAGGGTGCGGGCATGATCCGACCCAACATGGCCACCATGCTCGGTTTCCTAGCCACCGACGCTGCGGTAGCGCCTACGGTGATGCATGCACTGGCGCACCGACTGGCCGAGACCTCGTTCAACCGCGTCACGATCGATGGCGACACCAGCACCAACGACGCCTTCGTGGTAGTGGCCACCGGCCGCGCTGGCAACCTGGTGGTGAACGATCTTGAGAGTACCGACGGAAAGGCCTTGATCGCCGCACTGACCCCGCTGGCGCAGCAGCTCGCGCATGCGATCGTGCGCGACGGCGAGGGCGCCACCAAATTCATCACCGTGCAAGTTGAGAGCGGATGCGACAGCGCCGAATGCCTGAAGGTTGCTTACGCAGTGGCGCATTCGCCGCTGGTGAAAACCGCGTTTTTTGCCAGCGATCCCAACCTCGGGCGCATTCTGGCTGCGGTAGGCTATGCCGGCATTGCCGACCTGGATGCAACGCGCATCGAATTGCATTTGGGCGACGTGCATGTCGTCACAGCGGGCGCTCGCCATCCCGAGTACCGAGAGGAAGACGGTCAGCGGGTGATGAAGCAGGCCGAGATCCTGGTGCGCATCGGTCTGGGCCGCGGCGAGGCCACAGAGACGGTATGGACCTGCGATTTCAGCCACGACTACGTCACCATCAATGCCGATTACCGCTCATGAGCGACACCCTGGAACGCCTGCTCGGACGCGCCGAGCAACTCATCGAGCGCATCGAAACGGTGCTGCCCAAGCCCCTGGGCGAGCCCGATTGGTCGGCCTCGGTGGCCTTTCGTTATCGCAAGCGCAGCAGCGGCCATGGCCAGCTGGAGCCGGTGCGCCATGTGGCGCCGATGCGCTTGAGCGACTTGAAAGAGATTGACGACCAGAAGGCCAAGATTCAGCGCAACACGCTGCAGTTCGTGCAAGGGGTGCCCGCCAACAACGTCTTGCTGACTGGCGCGCGCGGTACCGGCAAATCTTCGCTGGTGAAAGCTTGCTTGCACGG
>JBLIJY010000082.1:0-8287 GCA_047636095.1 Hydrogenophaga sp.
GAGCAGGAGGTGGCCGGCTACGCCGAACTGATGGACTTGGTGTTCAGCTCCTGGCGGGACATTCCATTCAACGAAAACCACGTCAAGCAACTGCACCAGATCCTGCTGCGCCACAGTGAGAAGGACTCGCGACACCGTGGACAGTACAAGACCAACTCGAACAGCGTGGCCGCTTTCGATGAAAACGGTGTGCAGATCGGGATCGTGTTCGAGACGGCAAGCCCGTTCGACACGCCGCGTCTGATGGCTGAATTGGTGGACTGGGTGAATGAGGAGCGCGACAAGGCGCAGTTGCACCCGCTTTTGATTATTGTCATCTTTGTCGTTGTGTTCCTGGAGATCCACCCGTTCCAGGATGGCAATGGCCGCCTCAGCCGTGTTTTGACCACTTTGTTGCTCATCCAGACAGGCTACGCCTACGTGCCCTACAGCTCACTGGAAAGCGTGATTGAGCTGAATAAAGAGGCGTACTACCTTGCTTTGCGGCAGACGCAAGGGTCGATCCGAACGGACGCACCCAACTGGCAACCGTGGCTGGTTTTCTTCCTGCGGTCACTGGCCGAGCAGGTGCGGCGGCTGGAAAAAAAGGTAGAGCGCGAGAAGATCGTGCTGGCGGCCTTGCCCGAGCTGTCACTGCAGATCGTCGAATTTGCCCGCGAGCACGGACGCGTCACGATCGGTAATGCAATCAAATTGACGGGGGTCAGCAGAAACACGCTGAAGCAACATTTCCGCAACCTGGTCGAGAACGGTCATTTGAATCAACAGGGCAGCGGGCGTGGTGTTTGGTATGAACTCAAGTAAATCGGGGTCAGATTCCAATTGATCCCCCCATACATTGGTCTTACAAGAGACGCGCTGATTGACCTTGTGCCGCAAGCAGCTTGATCGCTTTTTTGTCGAAAGAAACGAAGGTTTCGCCTCCGAGCCAGCGGCCTTCATAGGCGATGACGCCATCGGCAAAATCCCCGCCCGCCTCGAGCACCGCCAAGCCCGCTTCTGCGGCTGGCCTGTTCATCTCCACATTGGCCGTGGTCAGCAGCGCACGGACCGCAGCGGCTGCGTCGGCGGCTTGGAAGCCGTAGACCCTGAGCAGCACCCAGACCAACTCACACAGGCAGGGCAGCGCGACCGCGATCAACGCGGCGTCTTTCAAGACCTTGATCGCCGCGCGCGCTTGCGCAGGGTCGTCACGCACCAGCGCCCGAACCAGCACGGTGGTGTCCACCGCGACTTTCATTCCCGAGCAGCCCAGCCTTGTGTGGTCGCCGCGATGATCTCGTCAAGGGTCGCGACCTTTTGGGTCCGGCCTGCGAGCAAGCCAACGAATCCGTCAATCGTTCCGGTTGGCCGGGCGGCTCTGAGCAGGCCCCGACCATCGGGCAGCAAGTCGAGCTCGATCTTTTCCCCAGGCTCGATGCCCAGGTGTTGCAGCACGTCTTTTCTGAAGGTGACTTGTCCTCGCGCGGTCACGGTCAGTGTGGCCATGGCTTCCTCGCTGTCGTTGGGTTGAAGTTCTCATGGTGATGCAAATTTTCCCTACAGAACAACGGGGGGAATTGGGGAAATTCAATTGGGGTCAGATTCCAATTAAGCCAGCCGGCTGGTTTGCTTGGCGCCCACACTTGGCCGCCCGTCTTGCAGGCCAACGCCATCGCGGCTGGCACCGCTCCGACAACGTGTTGGCGCTGCAAGCGCTGGCGTGCTTGCCGTTTACCGACATACGGTAAATTTGTGGTCATGATCCAGCCGTTCAAGTGTGGCGATACGCGGGCTTTGTACGAGACGGACAAGACCACGCGTTTTTCCAGCATCCAGGCTGTGGCGGAACGCAAACTGTCTCAGCTGGCGGCCGCTGCCACGCTGGGCTTCTTGCAATCTCCGCCAGGTAACCGCCTGGAGGCACTGTCTGGGGACCGCGCGGGTCAGCACGGTGTGCGCATCAACGACCCGTGGCGCGTGTGTTTTGTGTGGACGGTGTATGGTCCGGCCCACGTCGAGATCGTTGACTACCCACTGATGTTGTTTTCGATGGAGATTGGCATGATCAAGCATGGAATGCGGGCTGTGCACCCCGGCGAGGTGTTGCGAGAAGATTTCTTGAAACCGCTGGGCATGAGCGCCCACGCGCTGTCAAAGGCGCTGCATGTGCCAGCCAGCAGAGTGAACGACATCGTGCTGGAGCGACGCGACGTGTCGCCCGACACAGCACTGCGCCTGGCCAGGTTTTTTGGAGGTGACGCGCAGTCGTGGCTCAACCTTCAACAGATGCACGATCTCAAACTGGCCGAAACCGAAATGGCGAGCCGTATCGAGGCAGAGATTGAGCCGTTGGCGCAGTCAATCTGAAGTCGGTGAAGGGTGTTGCGTTTCGCCGGTGACATCAACCCATCCTTACCGGCACATGGCAACACGGACACACGTGCATGGCTCGTTTCCAGACAACGGACCAACAGGTGCCTTGTCAGTACATTGTCCGGTCAACTACACTGGACGCATCCAATATGAGTCCGGAGGGGCACCATGAGCAGCCTGAATCTTTCCAAGACCGAACGCATTGACGTTCGTGCAAGCACACCGGTCAAACAACTGCTGCAGGAAGCCGCGCGCGCTTGCCACAAGAACGTCAGCGAGTTCCTGCTCGACGCGGGCGTGACGGCGGCCGCGCAGACGCTCGCGGATCGTCGTCAGTTCGGGTTGGACGAAGCGCAGTGGCAGTCATTCCATGAAGCGCTAGATCGGCCGGTGCAAAGCAAGCCGCGGCTGAAGAAGTTGCTGCGTGAACCCGGGGCGCTGGGTTGAACCGTGGTTATACGCCGGCGCGCAAGCTGGCAGCGGCCGACCAAGTTGATACATTTGGCTGCGGCCAAATGGCGCTGAACCAGTTCCTGCAACGCCACGCGCTCGTCAACCAGAAAGCCAACAGCGCCCAGACCTATGTTTGCTGTCAAGATGACGTGGTGGTCGGCTTTTACAGCCTGGCGGTGGGCAGCGTGGATCCGCAAGCCGCGCCGTCGAGGGTGATGAAGGGGCTAGCGCGCCATCCGGTACCGGTCATGATCCTGGCCCGGCTTGCCGTGGACCAGGAACATCAGCGCAAGGGCCTGGGCCAGGCCTTGCTCAAAGACGCCCTGCTGCGCACCGCACAGGCCGCCGATATCGCGGGCATCCGCTGTTTGCTGGTGCATGCCAAGGATGGTGAAGCACGGCGCTGGTATGAATCCTGGGAATTCGAGCCCAGCCCGACCGATCCGTATCACCTGTTCCTGATGCTCAAGGATCTCAAGCGCTTGTTGAACTGAGGTGGCGTTTCTAAAGGGTAATTGGGGTCAGATTCCAATTAAGCCAAGCCGCTTGGTTCGCTTGGCGCCCACACTTGGCCACCCGTCTTGCAGCCTGCGCCGTACAACGCCCGGTCTTGCGAAGGCGTTGCCTGACTTGATCAGATCAGCGGCACGCCGGTTTTGGACTGTGCAAACTCGCGCGAGACATCGGGCGCCAGCTCCACCAGCTTCAGGCCTTCGGGCGTCACGTCCATCACGGCCAAGTCGGTGATGATGCGGTTGACCACGCCTTTGCCGGTCAGCGGCAGGGTGCACTGGGGCAGGATTTTCAGGTCTTCGGTGCCGTCTTTTTTCTTGGCCACGTGCTCCATCAGCACGATGACGCGCTTGACGCCGGCCACCAGATCCATGGCGCCGCCCATGCCTTTGACCATCTTGCCCGGGATCATCCAGTTGGCCAGATCGCCCTCACCGGTGACTTGCATGGCGCCCAGGATGGACAGGTTGATCTTGCCGCCGCGAATCATGGCAAACGACTGGTCGCTGCCAAAAATCGCCGAGCCTTTGATGGTGGTCACTGTCTGCTTACCGGCGTTGATGAGGTCGGCGTCCACTTCGTCCTCGTAGGGAAACGGGCCAATGCCGAGCATGCCGTTTTCGCTCTGCAGCCACACCTCAACGTGGTCGGGCACGTGGTTGGCCACCAGCGTCGGGATGCCGATGCCGAGGTTCACGTAAAAGCCGTCTTGCAGTTCTTGGGCTGCGCGAGCAGCCATTTGGTCTTGGGTCCAGGGCATCTTGATCTCCTATTCGGTTGGGGACAGCGCTGAAGGTCTGCCCCGCAAGTCTTTATTCGGTTGGGGACAGAGCTGAAGGTCTGTCCCGCAAGTTATTTATTTGCGATCGCGCACGGTGCGTTTTTCGATGCGCTTTTCGGGCGTGGCGTTGAGCACGATGCGGTGCACGTAGATGCCGGGCAGATGCACGTCGTCAGGGGCAATTTCGCCGGTGGCGACGATGCGTTCCACCTCCACGATGCAGACCTTGCCGGCGGTGGCGGCGGCGGGGTTGAAGTTGCGCGCGGTCATGTTGAAGCGCAGGTTGCCCGAGCGGTCAGCCACGTCGGCCTTGATGAGCGACACATCGGGCATGAGCGCGCGCTCCATTACATACATTTCGCCATCGAATTCGCGCAGCTCCTTGCCGTCGGCCACCAAGGTGCCGACGCCGGTTTTGGTGAAGAAGGCGGGAATGCCAGCGCCGCCCGCGCGCAGCTTCTCGGCCAGCGTGCCCTGCGGGGTGAATTCGAGTTCAAGTTCGCCGGCCAGGTATTGGCGCTCGAACTCTTTGTTTTCGCCCACGTAGCTGGAGATCATTTTCTTGATCTGGCGCGTTTGCAGCAGCTTGCCCAAGCCGAAGTCGTCCACGCCCGCGTTGTTGGAAATCGCCGTCAGATTCTTCACGCCAGACTCGCGCAGCGCGTCAATCAGCGCTTCGGGAATACCACATAGGCCAAAGCCGCCCACGGCGATGAGCTGACCATCCGCCACCACATCTTTGAGCGCCTCGGCCGCGCTGGGAAAAATCTTGTTCACGTCGTTTGCTCCAGGGTTTTAAACAGATCAAAGCTTACGGTATTGCAGGGGTGGATTTGCCCCCACGCTGCGCGGGTCGCTTCGGCTTTCAGATCACTGCGGCTGGAATCCGCTGTCTTTGATGATGCGGGCCCACACGGTGGCGTAGCTGCGCTCGCGCGTGGCGAGTTGTTCGCTGGTCATGTAGCCGACCGACAGGCCCATGGCGGTCAGGCGATCGCGCACAACGGGCTGGGCGATGGCTTTCTGGATCGCAGCACCGAGCTTGTCCAGCGTGGCTTTGGGGGTGCCTGCGGGCGCGAACACGCCGTAGTACGGCACGTCCTCAAAACCGGCCAGGCCGAGTTCGGCCAGGGTGGGCACCTCGGGCATGGCGGCTTGGCGCTGGGCACCCATCACCGCCACCACCCGCAGCTTGCCCGCCTTGTGGTTTTCGATGAAGTCGGGCACGGAAGCCACGCCAGCGGGGATCTGGTTGCCCAGCATGTCGGTCATCATGGGCGCACTGCCGCGATAGGGTACGGAAATCAGATCGAGCCCGTTCTTCTTCGCAATTTCCTGCACCAGGAACTGCGGCACCGAATTCGGCGCCGGTATGCCGACCGAGCCTTTGCCACCAGCCTGCTTCACCGACGCCACATAGTCTTTGAACGAAGCGGCGGGTGTGCCGCTGGAGAGCGCAAACGCGTTCACAAAAGTGGCAAAACCGGCCACCGGCACAAAGTCTTTAGCTGACTCGTAACCTGCGTTTTTGGTGACCATGGGCAAGATGGTGATGCTGTGGTCGTGGCTCAGAAACAGCGTATGCCCATCGGGCGCGGCGGCCTTGAGCGTTTGCGCCGCGATCTGCCCACCAGCACCTGGCTTGTTTTCCACCACCACTGGCCCACCCAGCTCTTGCTGCAAGCGCTCGGCCAGGATGCGCGCGATGGCATCGGTGCCGCCGCCAGCGGGAAAGCCCACCATCAGCTTGGTGACGGTGCCGCTTTGCGCGCCAGCCCAGCCGGTGGCGCAAAGGCTGGCTGCGATCGCGACGCCGCGCAGCGTGCGGCCGATGAATGAACGGCGAGGGGTCATGGGAGTCTCCAGAAAAAGAGCAACGAGCGAGAGAAAAAAAGACAGGGAAAAGGACAGAAAAACTTCAGGCGTCTGGCGCGTCCACCACCTCGGCGGCGGTGCGAAACGCGTCTACCGCTGTTGGCACGCCGCAGTACACCGCAGCGTGCAACAGCACTTCCTGGATTTCCTGCACGCTGGCGCCGTTGTTGAGCGCACCGCGCACATGGCCGCGCAGCTCGTGCTGCTTGCCCAGCGCGGTCAGCATGGCCACGGTCACCAGGCTGCGCGTCTTGCGGTCGAGGCCTTCGCGCTGCCACACATCGCCCCAGGCATTGCGCGAGATGTGGTCTTGAATGGGCTGGGTGAAGTCGCTGGTACCCGCCAGCGCGCGCTCCACAAACGCGTCGCCCATGACAGCGCGGCGCGTGGCCAGGCCCTGGTGGTATTGATCGTCTTGCATGCGTGTCTCCGAGGCGTTGAAAGGAAGAATGGCGTGAAGGATAAACTCGTTTGGCCTTTGTTTTTTCTCATCAGGAGACCCGCGATGACCAGCCCCCGCTACCCCGTGCCCGACCTCAACACCCTGCCCGAAGACATCAAAACGAAGGTGATGGCGGTGCAGGAAAAGGCCGGATTCGTTCCCAACGTGTTTCTGGCTTTCGCGCGCCGCCCGGCTGAGTGGCGCGCCTTCTTCGCCTACCACGACGCGCTCATGACCCCAGAAGCCGAGGGCCGCGCATCCAACCTCACCAAAGGCGATCGCGAAATGATCGTGACCACCACCAGCGCGGCCAACCAGTGTCTGTACTGCGTGGTGGCCCACGGTGCGATTTTGCGCATCCACGAGAAAAAACCGCTGGTGGCCGACCAAGTGGCGGTGAACCACCGCAAGGCCGACATCACGCCGCGCCAGCGCGCCATGCTCGATTTCGCCATGAAGGTCTGCCTGGCCTCGCACACGCTGGAAGACGCCGACTTTGAGGCCCTGCACGCGCACGGCTTCAATGACGAAGACGCGTGGGACATCGCCGCCATCACCGCCTTCTTCGGCCTGTCCAACCGCATGGCCAACGCCACCGGCATGTTGCCGAATCCCGAGTTTTATCTGATGGGGCGGGTGCCCAAGCAGAAGTAACTGCGCCTTTGCCAGCCAACCCCTTCAGCTTCCGCTACTCAACCGCCAACCGGGGCGGGTTCCCACCGCCCTGGATCAAAGCACGCGCACGCGCGGACATCGGCACCGACTTTTGCTGGGGAAAGTCGACCCAGACCACCGTGGCGCCCCCATTGGCGTACACCGCTTCGGGTGCATCGGTGCGCAGCAATTCGTGATAGGTGTCAAAAGAGGTGCGACCCATCTCACCCACGTAGGTGCGCACCAGCACATCGCCAGGAAATTCCAGCTGGCGCATGAAGTTGCAAAACGCGTTGACGATCACCGGCCCCTCGCCTTTCGGGTCAGCAGGCAGGCCGACACCAAAAAACCAGTCGAGCCGGGCAATTTCCATGTAGCGGAAATACAGCGTGTTGTTGACATGGCCCATGGCGTCCATGTCGCCCCAGCGGATCGGCACGACCACGCTGTGAACCAGTCGTTTTTCCACAGGCAATTCCAGCTTCATTATTTTTCCTCATCGGTGGGCTTTGACGGAGGCCAGCATGCCCGCCACAAACAGCGCGCAGGCCAACCATTGCAGGGCGGCCGGCCAGTGGGCCAGCCAGAGAAAACCATACAGCAGACCGAACACCGCTTCGCTCACGATGAGCTGCCCGGCCAGGCTGGCGCTCAGGCGTCGGCTGGCCATGTTCCACAGCACCGAGGCGATCCAAGCCGCGCCGATGCCGGTGACCACGCACACCGCCGCAAAAGCACCGAAGTCGGGCCGCGCCACCAAGGTCGCCAGATCGGTGCCGGCCACCGCCCAGATGAGCAGCGAGCCGAGCCCGGCGGCCACGCCCAGCCAGTTGGCCCATTGGGTCGAGTTCACTTGCGGGTGCCGCGCCAGCCAGCGCGTGTTGAGCAAACCAAACAGCACCCAAGACGCGGTGGCCAGCGCGGCATACACCACGCCGAGCCAGAACGTCGGGCCGACCGCCACCGCACCCAGCCCTTGGGTGGTGGCGTAGACCATGGCCCCCATGCCGGCCGCGGTGAGCGCCAGGCCGGGCAGCAGCGCCGCCCAGCGCAGGTGTTGCGGCTTGCCCAGCAGCATCATCCACAACGGAATGGTGCCCACCACCAACACCGACAGCGTGGCGCCCGAGGTTTGGATGGCCAGCGCCAGCAGCAGGTAGTAACCGGTGTAGCCCAGCACGCTCAAGGACAGCGCCGCACCCGCCTGGCGCCAA